>JANMMR010000595.1:0-7554 GCA_031373455.1 Rhodoferax sp. | reverse complement strand
GCGCAGTTGCTCGACATGACGGTCGAGACGGCCTATGAATTTCTCAACGCGGTGCCGACCATCGCACGCAAACTGCAAACCCTGCTGGATGTGGGCCTCTCGTACATTCGCCTCGGCCAAAGCGCCACCACGCTCTCAGGCGGCGAAGCCCAGCGCGTGAAACTGGCGCTCGAACTCTCCAAACGCGACACCGGCCGCACGTTGTACATCCTGGACGAGCCCACCACCGGCCTGCATTTCGCCGACATTGACTTGCTGCTGAAGGTGCTGCACCAGTTGCGCGACGCCGGCAACACCATCGTGGTGATCGAACACAACCTGGACGTCATCAAAACCGCCGACTGGCTGATCGACATGGGCCCCGAAGGTGGCTCCGGCGGCGGCGAGGTGGTGGGCGTGGGCACACCGGAAGATCTGGCGGCCAACCCGGCCAGCCATACGGGGCGGTATCTGGCGCGGCTGCTGAATAATCCGGCACCCTAAACCAGTTGTGGTTCCCTGAAGGAGTTGTCATGGCCGTTGCCATCCGCCGCTTGATGGATGTTTCAGATTCGCACCTGCAAGCCCTCGCCGAGGTGCTGATCGACTGCATCGCTGGCGGCGCGTCCGTGAGTTTCATGCATCCGCTGTCGCAGGAGAAGGCGTTGGCTTTTTGGCGCGTGGTGGCACAGGGCGTGGCGCAGAGCGAGCGGGCGCTTTTGGTGGCTGAAGATGAAACCGGCATCGTCGGCACGGTTCAACTGATCCTGGCGCAGCCCGAAAACCAGCCGCATCGCGCCGACCTGGCCAAGATGCTCGTGCACCGCCGCGCGCGCCGCCAGGGTCTGGGTGAAGCGCTGATGCAGGCGGCCGAAACCGAAGCACGCGCCTGCGGCAAGACACTGTTGATGCTGGACACCACCGTGGGCATGGACGCCGAGCGGCTCTATGCGCGCCTGGGTTGGCAGCGATTCGGCGAGGTGCCGGGGCATGCGCTGCTGGCGCATGGCGGGCTGTCGGATACCGCCTTTTTCTATCGGGCTTTGAGTTGATATACCCATATTGGGTATGACCGGCTTGAAATCAGTGATTTATTCTTCTAATTAATATTTAAACGAAATAAATGATTGTTTATTAATCATTTAATGTACATTTTTTATAGCATAAAAATTACATGATTTGTGACTTAGAAGTCAATTTTATTACAACTATATGTATGGAAAATAATAATAACGAGATTCCTGTGCACCAACCCGTCAACACACCCCACCCGTCCATTTACTTCCGTTACCAGGTCTACCCGCCAGCCAAGCCGCCTGCGGCAGACGTGGTCGAACCGGTGGTGGTGGTCGGCGCCGGGCCGGTTGGCCTCTCCACCGCGCTGCTGCTGGCGCGCGCCGGTGTGCGTTGCGTGGTGCTGGCGGCCGAACAGCAGGTGTGTGAGGGCAGCCGCGCCATCGCGTTCACGCGGCGCTCGCTGGAGATCCTGCAACAAACCGGTGCGCACGCGGCCTTCGAAAAAATGGGCCTGCCCTGGGGTTGCGGCAACTCGTTTTACCGCGGACAGCGCGTGTTTCGCATGGAAGCCGCGCAGGAAACGCACGACCGGTTTGCGCCCTTGACCAATTTGCAGCAGCAGTTTGTCGAAGAGGCGCTGATCGACCAAACCGCGAAGACGCCGCTGGTGGAGATCCGCTGGGCGCACAAAGTCAAACGCGCCGTGCACAGCGGCGCTGAAAGTGGCTCCAACGCACTCACCGAAGCACCGGCCGCTCTGGAAATCGACACACCCTACGGCCCTTACATGCAGCGCGCGCGCTTCGTGGTGGCCTGTGATGGCGCCCGCTCCACCCTTCGCACGCTCTTGAACCTGAAGCTCGAAGGCAGCTCCTACGAGGGCCGTTTTGTGATTGCCGACATCCGCATCCAGCTGCCCTTGCCCACCGAGCGCCTGGCGTTTTTTGACCCGGTCTGGAACCCCGGCAACACCGTGTTGATGCACCGCCAGCCGCTGGACATGTGGCGCATCGACTACCAGTTGCCGCCCGACGAAACGCCCGAAGAGGCGCTCACACCCGCGTCGCTCACGGCCCGCATCAACGCGCAGCTTGAGATGATTGGCCACGGCGGCGTGCCTTGGGAGATGGATTGGTCCAGCGTGTATTCCGCCCGCGCGCTCACCTTGCCCAACTTCCGCCACGGCCGGGTTCTTTTTGCTGGCGACGCGGCGCACCTGTTGCCGATTTTTGGTGTGCGCGGCGCCAACACCGGTTTTCAGGATGCACAAAACCTGGCCTGGAAATTGGCGCTCGTTGCGCAAGGCCAGGCGCCGCTGGCGCTCCTGGAGAGTTATTCACACGAGCGGGTGGCGGCGGCGCGCGAGATTGTTTTCGAGGCTGGTAAAAGCACCCGCTTCATGACGCCGCCCACACGGGGTTTCAGGCTGCTGCGTGACGCCGTGTTGTCACTCTCTCTCACGCAGGCGTTCGCGCGCCCGCTCTACCACTGGCGCACCTCACGCGCACATGCCTACAGCGACTCGCCGCTGAATGCTGTTGCGGGCGATGTGCCGCTGGACGATGGTTTGAAAGTGGGCGAGCCGATGGCCAATGTGGCGCTCGGGCCGGGGGAATTTTTGATGGACCATTTCCCGGCCGGTTTCCTGTTGCTGCTCGTCGGCGCATCAAACCCTGCAGAAACACTTGCCGGGGTTGAACGGGTTTTGGCAAAGTTTCGCGCGAGCGGGCCGGCCATCTCCGTGCAACACCACCGGCACCCCGGCGTGATTGCCCGTTACGGCAGCGGCGCCTACCTGTTCCGCCCCGACCAGCACCTGTGCGCGCGCTGGCACACGCTGGATGCGGAGCAGCTCAAAGCCGCACTGGCGCACGCCACGGGTCGGCCGAATTGATGTCAACACCTTGAAAGCCACAACCATGAACGCCACCACCACCCCGCTGAGCATTGCCCAGCTCGAAAACGTTTACGACACCCTGGCCGAAGCGATTGATGAAGCGGGCACAGAGCGCGCCGAACTCTTTCTCACCAAGCTGTGCCTGCTGCTGGCCAACCAATTGGGTGACGACGCGGCGGTGGCAGCGCTGGCGCAGGCCGCGTTGGCAGATTTGTCGCAGGCCTAACCGAAACGCAAAGCCGCAACACCCGGCTTGCTGCGGCTACCTCAGCGCCGCCTGCAACAAGTCGCGGGTTTTGGTGGCTTCCTGGCGCGCGGCCCGCGCGAAATCATCACCTTGTGACGCGTAAAGAATCGCCCGTGAGGAGCTGACGATGATCGGCCCGGTGGTCACGCCGGTGTTCCCGCGCCAGCCGGCCTTGACGGACGCCGCCGCATCGCCGCCTTGCGCACCGATGCCCGGTATCAGCAGCGGCAAGGTCGGCGCGAGTTCGCGCACGCGTTCGATTTCCGCCGGGTAGGTGGCACCCACCACCAGGGCGAGTTGGCCGTTGAGGTTCCACGGCCCTTGCGCAAGGCTGGCGATGTGTTCGAACAGTTTGGGTTGGCCGGGCACGTCTGCCAAGCGTTTGTTTTGCAACTCGTCCCCGCCGGGGTTGGAGGTGCGGCACAACAAGATCGCGCCTTTGCCCGCGTATTTGAGAAAAGGCGCAATCGCGTCAAGCCCCTGAAACGGCGACAACGTCACCGCGTCTGCGCCATACCGCTCAAACGCCTCGATGGCGTATTGCTCCGCCGTGCTGCCCATGTCGCCACGTTTGGCGTCAAGGATCACCGGCACCAGCGGCGCGACGCGGCGGATGTGTGCGATCAGGCTCTCCAATTGCGCTTCGGCGCGACGCGCGGCGAAGTAGGCGATCTGTGGTTTGTAGGCGATGACGAGATCGGCGGTGGCGTCGACAATCGCCGCGCAGAAGTCGAAAATCCTGCTCGCGTCACCCTTGAGCTTGCCGGGAAACTTCGACGGTTCCGGGTCCAGCCCGACACACAACATGGATTGGTTTTGGCGCTCTGCGGCGCCCAGCATTTCGATGAAAGTCATGTCCCAATTGTAGGTTTGCGCTGCCGCGACAATGCCCCCATGCACAAACTCAGCCGGCGCCAATGGATCGCTCTCGCCCTTCTCACCCTCGTCTGGGGCATCAACTGGCCGATCATGAAAATGGGTGTGCAGGACTTTCCGGCGCTGACGTTTCGGGCGATTTCCTCCGTGATGGGTCTGCCGGTGCTGGTTTTGGTGCTGGTGGCGCTGAAGGTGCCGTTTGCCGTGCCGCGCGCTCACTGGCGCGAGCTGTTCTGGCTGGCCATGTTCAACATGGTCTTGTGGCATGGCCTCATCATCCTTGCGGTGGCGGCGCTCTCGAGCGGACGCGCTGCGATTTTGGGCTACACCATGCCCATTTTTTCGGCGATCCTGGGCGCGCTGGTCTTCGGCAACCGGCTCAGCACCCGCGCCTGGTGCGGCGTGGCGGCGGCTTTGCTGGGTGTGGTGTTGCTGTTGTGGCACGAGTTGACGGCCCTTTCTGGCCGCCCCTTGGGCGTCTTGCTGGCCCTCACGGCGGCGGCATTGTGGGCGCTGGGCACGCACAACCTGCGCCGCACCAAAATGCCGGTGCCTACCCTCACCATCGTCTTCTGGATGACCGCTTTGACCACCGTTTCCATGGTACTGGTGTCGCTGCTGTTTGACCAAGGCCGCTGGAAAGCGCCTTCGCCCACCAACTGGTTCAGCATTCTCTTCAACGCCTTGCTGATCTACGGCTTCTCCCAGGCCGCCTGGTTTTACCTGGCGCGTTCATTGCCGCCCGTGGCCTCCACGCTGAGTGTGATGCTGATCCCCATCGTTGGTGTGATGAGCGGCGCCTGGTGGCTGCATGAGGTGCTGCACTGGCAGGACTGGGCCGCAGTGTTGCTGATGATGGTGGCGATTGCTTCGGTGCTGCTGCCCCAACGTGCGCGCGCCGGGCAGTCGGCCTAACCGGTCGAGGCGTGCTCAGGCCGTTACGGCCTGGCTTCCAGTGATTCCATCGCCTCCAGCGCAAGGCACAAATCGGCCCAGGCCTTGGCTTTTTCCGTCAGACTGCGCAGCAGGTACGCCGGGTGGTAAGTGGCCACCACCGGTATTTGCAAACCCTGGTGTGAGTAGGTGTGCACCTGGCCGCGGAGCTTGCCCAGCGGCGTTTTGTCAACCTCGGGCAGCGTGGCCCGCAGCAGCGACGTGGCGGCATATTTGCCCAGGGCGAGGATTATTTTGGGCTGCAGGAGGGCGATTTGCCGGTGCAGGTACGGCTCGCATTGGGCGACCTCTTCGTGCGTCGGATTGCGGTTGCCGGGCGGGCGGCATTTGATGACGTTGGCGATGTAAACACCGTCGCGGCGCGTGAGCTGCATCGCCTTGAGCATGTTGTCCAGCAGCTGGCCGGCCTGGCCCACAAAAGGCTCACCCACGCGGTCTTCGTTTTCACCCGGCGCTTCACCGACGATGAGCCAGTCAACCTGTGGCGGCGCACCCTCGGCCGCAGGGGCCTGGCCCACACCGAAAACACTTTGGGTGCGGCCTTCGCAAAGCGCGCAGGCGCGGCATCCGGCAACAGCCTGCTGCAGGGCGGGCCAATTCAGGCCGGCAACATCACCCGTTGAATCAATTTTTATAATTTCTTCATTGAATATTGAAGTTTTTTGATCACTAAGTCTCGAATTTATTTTATTATTTGCTATATTTATTATAGTTTTTTCGGTTATTTTTTGATCTATTTTATTTTTATTTTCGTTTTTCAACGATATTTCATTTGCAACCGGCTCCGGCACGTTCTGCGGCCACCAGACCTGGACACCCATGGCCTTGAGCATGGCGCGCTGGCGTTCGTCCAGATTGAGGCTCACAGCTTCAGACTCATCACAATCGCGTCTTCGCGCGGCGCGTAACCATTGGGGTAATAGGCTTTGCGCAGCCCAACGCGGCGAAAACCGTGCGCCAGGTAGATCTGGATGGCGCGTGCATTGCTCACCCGTACCTCCAGCCACAACCAGCCCGCCGCCTGCCCGCGCGCCCAGGTGGACAAGGCGTCGAGCATCACGCGCGCCCAGCCCTGGCCCTGGTGTTCGGGGGCCACGGTGATGTTGAGCAGGTGCACCTCGTCAACCCCTTGCATCGCGATGAAATAACCCAGCAGCGTGTCACCGGCCATCAGGCGCTGCGCCTGGTAGCCGCTGCCCAGCGCATCGGCAAAGTTGGCGCGTGTCCAGGGGAAGTCATAGGCCCGGTTTTCAACGCCCAGCACCGACTCGACCGAGGCCAGGTCAAAGCGCTCAAAGCGGGCTTCAACGGGTTTCAGGACGGCATTCATCGGGTTTCAACAAGTGGGATTGACAACGGGGGATCACAACGTCGCAGGTTGCGCCAGCAAGGATTTTTCGAGCGCGCGCTCCTGCGTGGTTTTCGCTACTTTATCGCGAATGTACAAAGGCAGCGCCTGATCGGCCGGCACCGCCAGCCCGGCTTGCAACATGGCGGGCGCCAGGCGCAGCATCGCCCTGGCGCACGGCAGGGCCTGGAGGCGCGGCCACGAGCCCGCCGGCAAGCGCGCGCCATACGGGGCAAACACATTGCCGGCCAGCAGCGTGGTGGCGTCAGCCCCGGCCAAGACTGCCGCGAGGTCTTCGGGTTTGTAGAGGCGGCACGGGCCGCCTGAAACCCACACCGCGCCGTCAAAATCGAAACACTCGGCATACAGCTCGTCCATGCGCGCGTCCAGCATCGCCCATGCACGAAGTGCCGTTGGTTCGGCGCGCACTTCGGCTTGCTGCGTAACCGGCATGGCGGCCTGCGCAGCGGCCAAAGCGTGCTCAAAACGGGCCTGCTCCGCGACGGCCAGCAGGCTGTCTACCGGCAACACGGGGATGCCCGCCCCGTACGCTAGCCCCTGTGCCACCGAGCAGGCGGTGCGCAGGCCGGTGAAGGAGCCTGGGCCTCGGCCAAAGGCGATCGCGTCGAGTTGCGCGAAGGTGAGGCCCGCCCGTTGCATCAACTGTTGGATCGCCGGAATCAGCGCGGCAGAGGCCAAAGCGCCGCCAGGGCCGCTGTGGTGCCACACCTCACCGCACACGCCGCGTTGCACGGCGATGCTCAGGGTGTCGGTGCTGGTGTCAAAGGCCAGGAGGTTCATGCCGAGGATTATCGGGTTGGCGCCAATTTGTCGGCACAATCGCGGCTTGCAATCCTTTCGGCGCGGTGCTGCGCCGCCGAAGCAACACAAGGTGACTGGGTGAATCACATTTCCACAAATCTGGTATGCGACGTTTTGGTCATCGGCTCGGGCGCGGCCGGCCTGGCTTGCGCCATCACCGCCAAAAGCCGGGGGCTGGACGTGGTGGTGATCGAAAAAGAGCCCGTGTTTGGCGGCACCACGGCGCTGTCTGGCGGGGTGCTGTGGGTGCCGGGCAATTCGGTGAGCCAGGATTTTGGCCAGAAGGATTCACGCGAAGCGGCCGAACGTTTCATGCAGCACGAGACTGGCGCGTTTTATGACGCGGCGGCGGTCAAGGCCTTTTTGGACAACGGCCCGGCCATGGTGGATTTTTTCCAGCAAAAGACCGCCATG
>JANMMR010000553.1:0-2152 GCA_031373455.1 Rhodoferax sp. | reverse complement strand
ACACTGGCGATCTTGCCTATGCACACACCGACGGTTTTATTGAAATCGTCGGGCGCACCAAGGACATGATCATTTCGGGCGGCTTCAACATCTACGCCCGTGAGGTCGAGGCGGCCTTGGAAGCACATCCAGCCGTTGAGTTGGCAGCAGTGTATGGACTACCCGATGCCAAATGGGGTGAGGCTGTTACCGCTTCTGTTGTCTTGCGCAGCGAGAACCTGGCAACGGCAGACAAACTCACAGCATGGGTGCGGCAACTAAAGGGTTCCTTTCAGGTGCCCAAGCGGCTGGAGTTCATTGTGTCAATGCCGATGACGGCGGTCGGCAAGATTGACAAGAAGACCCTCCGGCAAAGATGGGGCCAGTCTTGAAAAGCACGTTTCCATTGCAGCGGAATTCAAAATGAAAACTGCCACGCAAGCTAGTTTCGCCGTGTTGCGCTTGCCCCTGATCGTTGCGCCCATGTTTCTGGTCTCGGGGCCCGACTTGGTGATCAGTGCTGCGAATTGGGGGGTTGTCGGTGCCATGCCGACCCTGAATGCCCGAGATTTAGAGACGCTCGAACGCTGGTTGCTGCGCATCCGGCGCGAGACCTCAGCCGCGCGCGGCACCTTTGCCATCAATCTGGTTGTGCACAACAAGTACGCGAGGATGCAGCCAGATCTTGACCTGATCGTGAAGCACGAGGTACCTTGGGTGATCACCAGCATAGGCAGCCCGGCCAGCGTTGTTGCGCGCGTGCACGCCTACGGCGGACGGGTGCTGTCTGATGTTGCGACTATTCGGCATGCCCGGTTGGCAATCGACGCAGGGGTCGACGGGCTCATTCTTCTTTGCGCTGGTGCTGGAGGAAATACCGGCTGGCTGAATCCATTCGCCTTTGTCTCGGAGCTTCGCACCTTCTACGACGGGCCGCTCGCAGTCGCAGGCTGCATCAACTCCGGCAAAGCACTGCGTGCGCTGGAGATTCTTGGCGCTGACTTGGGCTATGTCGGCACGCCTTTCATTGTTGCCAAAGAGAGTCTTGCCTCTGACGAATACCGCCACGAGGTGCACGTGGCGCATGCGGATGACGTTGTACTGACCCGCGCCGTAACTGGCATTCCGTCAAACATTCTAAAAGCCAGTTTGACGAAGTGGAACATTGATCCGGACAAATCAGCCGGCGGGTTCCACGGCATTGAACCGGCCGGAATGTCGCCCAAGCCCTGGAAAGAAATCTGGAGCGTCGGGCAAGGTGTTGGCACTTCGATGGCAACGCTGGCTGCAAGCGAAATCCTTGGTATGTGGGAAAACCAATACCAAGGTGCGACAGTTCAACCAACCCAAGGAGAGTACCCATGAAACGGAATTCGTGTGTCTGCAAGAGCACTTTCAAAGCTCTGTTTTTCATTGCTGCCTTTGCCGCCAGCTTTGCCCATGCGCAAACGGGATACCCCGACAAGCCAGTCACCCTGGTTGTGGGCTTCGCCCCTGGCACTGCGCCCGACATACTTGCGCGCCAAATCGCCGAGCCGCTTGGAAAGGCATTGAATACAAGTGTCATCGTGGACAACAAAAGTGGGGCCGGTGGACAAATTGCTGCTTCCGCTGTCGCTAAAAGCGCCCCGGACGGCTACCAACTGCTTCTGGGCGAAGTTGGGTCGATCGCAATAGCGCCGTTTGCCTTTAAAACCACCTATAGCGCCGTCAAAGACTTTGTGCCCATCTCTGAAGTTGCGCGCTCGGAATTCGTCTGGATTGTTCCTGCAAAACGCAATTACAAATCCCTGGCTGACTTCGTCGATAAAGCGAAAAAGGGCCAAGGCAAGGTCTTGGTCGGGACGTTCGGTGGTGGTTCCCCCGGGCATATTGGCGCCGAACTTTTTTCACAAAAAGCAGGCTTCCCAGTCGAACCAGTCCATTACCGGCAAGTGGGAGATGGCTCAACGGGCCTTGCCAATGGGGATGTTGAAGGCGCGTTTGTATCCGTGGCATTTGCGGCTGCTCAATTGAAGGGCGGAAAGATCGCAGCGCTAGCCCAGACCGGCGAAACGCGTTCAAAACTTCTCCCGGACGTACCAACGGTTGGAGAAGCCGGTTTTGCCGACCTGAAGTTTGCAGGATGGTTTGCACTTCTTGCGCCAGCAGGCGCCTCGCCAGCGGTGATAAC
>JANMMR010000550.1:0-7061 GCA_031373455.1 Rhodoferax sp. | reverse complement strand
TGCGGAAGATGTCGACCGCCTCGTATTTGGTCTTGTCCTTGATGGAGTCCTCGATGGTGGCGAAGATGTCCATGATGTGAGGCTGGCGGCCGCGCGGCGTGTTGTACGCCGGGTCTTCCTTCCACTCGGGCTTGCCGAGTGCGTCGCAGATTGGGCCCCAGGCATGGCCCTGGATCGTGAAGTAGATGTAGGCGTTGGGGTCGGTCTCCCAGCCCTTGCACTTCAAGATCCAGCCCGGCTGGCCGCCGCCGCCGGCGTTGGCACCGCGCGGCACCACCTTGTCGGCGAAGGCTTCCATCTCGTGCGGGTACTGCGGGTACTCCTCGAGGTAGCCCACGCGGTCCAGGCGCAACTGGTCGCGCATCTTGACGCGGCACAGGTTGAGCACCGAGTCCTGCATCGACACTGCGACCTTCTGACCCTTGCCAGTCTTCTGCCTGCCGATGTAGGCGGTGAGGATGCCGATGGCCAGGTGCATGCCGGTGTTGGAGTCGCCCAAAGCGGCGGACGAAATCGTCGGGCCGGAGTTCTCGCCCTTCCAGTAGCCGGTGGTGGAGGCTGCGCCGCCTGCGCACTGCGCCACGTTTTCATAGACCTTCAGGTCTTCGTAGTGGTGGCCGTCGCTGAAACCCTTTACCGAGGCCAGGATCATTGCAGGGTTGAGTGACTGGATGTGCTCCCAGGTGAAGCCCATGCGGTCCAGCGCGCCGGGGCCGAAGTTCTCGACCATCACGTCGCACTCCTTGATCAACTTCTCCAGCACGGCCTTGCCTTCGGCCTTTTTGGTGTCGAGCGTGAGCGAGCGCTTGTTGCTGTTGAGCATGGTGAAGTACAAGGCGTCTGCGTCCGGGATGTCGCGCAACTGGCTGCGCGTGACGTCGCCGGAGCCGGGGCGCTCGACCTTGATCACGTCGGCGCCGAACCAGGCGAGCATCTGGGTACACGCGGGGCCGGCTTGCACGTGGGTGAAGTCGATGATCTTGATTCCGCTGAGGGGTTTGTCGGACATGGTTTTCTTTCTCCTTGAAAATGGTTCTGGCGATTGAATCGGTGGGAATGCGAGCGGTTTACTTTTTGGCGGTTTGCGGATTGAGCATCGTGATGCGACCGCTTTCGGTGCCAGCGGTTTCATCAATGACGGCATTGATCAGCGTGGGCTTGCCCGAGGCGATGGCGTCATTGATGCCTTTGGCCAGTTCCTGAGGCGTGGTCGCATGCACGCCGACACCGCCAAAGGCTTCCATCATTTTGTCATAGCGCGCATTCTTGACGAACACCGTGGGTGCGACGTCTTTGCCACCCGACTGGTTCACATCCGTGCCGCGGTACACACCGTTGTTGTTGAAGACGACGACGCAAATGGGCAGGTTGTAGCGGCAGATGGTCTCGACTTCCATGCCGCTGAAACCAAAGGCACTGTCACCTTCGATGGCGATGACGGGTTTCCCGGTGACCACGGAGGCCGCCACCGCGAAACCCATGCCGATGCCCATGATGCCCCAGGTGCCCACGTCCAGGCGCTTGCGCGGCTGGTACATGTCCACGATGCTGCGGGTGAAGTCCAGCGTGTTGGCGCCTTCGTTGACGAGGATTGCGTCCGGGTTGGCCTTGATCACGTCACGAACCACGGCCAGCGCGCTGTGGAAATTCATCACCGGCGGGTTTTTGGCCAGGGTTTCGGCCATCTTGGCCACGTTTTTGTCGCGGCGCTCGTACACGCCCGAGGTCCACTCAGCGGGCGCCTTGACCCAATTGGGGCCGAGGCCGGCAACCAGGGCCGACACGCAGGAGCCAATGTCGCCGATCAGGGGCGCGGCGATGGCCACGTTGCTGTCGATCTCGGTCGGGGCGATGTCAATCTGGATGAACTGGCGGCCGGCTGCCTTGTCGCCACCCCAGGTCTTGCCTTTGCCGTGCGACAGCAGCCAGTTCAGGCGCGCGCCGACCAGCATGACCACATCGGCCTCGGCCAGCACGTAAGAGCGCGCAGCGGATGCCGACTGCGCATGGTTGTCGGGCAGCAGCCCCTTGGCCATGGACATGGGCAGGTAGGGGATGCCGGTTTTTTCGACCAGCGCGCGGATGTCGGCGTCGGCCTGGGCATATGCGGCGCCTTTACCGAGAAGGATCAGCGGGCGTTTGGCGGATTTGAGCAGGTCCAGTGCGCGTTTCACGGAATCGGGCGCGGGAAGCTGGCGCGGCGCGGCGTCGACGACTTTGATCAGCGAGCGTTTGCCGGCTGCGGCGTCCATGGTTTGCGCGAACTGTTTGGCGGGCAGATCGAGGTAAACGCCGCCCGGGCGGCCCGACAGCGCCGAACGGATGGCGCGGGCGATGCCAACACCGATGTCTTCGGCGTGCAAGACGCGAAACGCTGCCTTGCACAGCGGTTTGGCGATGGCCAGCTGGTCCATCTCTTCGTAGTCACCCTGCTGCAGGTCGACAATCTCGCGCTCGCTCGAGCCGCTGATGAGGATCATCGGGAAACAGTTGGTGGTGGCGTTGGCCAGCGCGGTCAGGCCGTTCAAAAAGCCGGGCGCCGAGACGGTGAGGCAAATGCCGGGCTTTTGGGTGAGGAAGCCGGCAGCAGCAGCCGCATTGCCGGCGTGTTGCTCGTGGCGGAAGGAGATCACGCGCATGCCTTCGCCTTGCGCCATGCGGGTGAGGTCGGTGATGGGAATGCCGGGCAGGCCGAAAATCGTGTCGATGCCGTTGAGCTTCAGGGCGTCGATGACCAGGTGGAAACCGTCGATGGTTACAGCGGCTGTCTCGGTCGTTTGCGTTGCTTGGGTCATGTGGGGAATCGCAGTTGGTGCGGTTGTCGCGGTTGGTTGGATGCGGCGGATGCGGTTTGAGGGCGAATGAGCGGGCCGGCCAAGGCCTTTGACGCACCGTCCGTTTACCGGGTGCAGTTATCATAGGAACTGATCGTCCCCAAGCCCTTGACCGGGGTCAATATTCAAAGGATTCGGACCGCACTGCCGAGCGAATTCCACCTCGTGTTCCCCCTTACCCAAAGCCCCTGCGTCCATGTCGTCCGTTGATACCCATCCGGATAAAAACATCATCCGAGTGCAACTCACGCAAAACCACGTGTTGTCGGCGCTCAGCGAGGCCGACCGGGCCGACCTTGAAAAGCAGCTGACGGTGGTCGATTGCGGCAAGGGCGACTTTTTGCTGAACCAGGGCGTCACCGACATGGAGCAGTACTTTGTGCTCGACGGCGTGCTCAAACGTGTGGTGGCCAACCCGCAGGGCAAGGAGATGATCCTGCGGTTTGCCGACGAGCGCGACATGGAAACCAGCTACGCCGCCTGGCGCCTGGGCACTCCGACGCCCTACAGCATCGTCTCGGTGACCAAGGCACGGGTCGCCAAATTGCCCCTGCCGGTGTGGGTGGCCTTTCTGGAAGCGCGCCCGGCCATCAAGGCCGGGTTTGAGTACAGCGTGATGAAACTCATGAGCGAGATCCTGGCGCACACCATCACCCTGCATCTGCTGGACGCATCAGGCCGGGTGAACCGCTTCATGCGCAAACACCCGCAGTTGTTTGAGCGCCTGCCCAAAAAAGAGCTGGCTTCGTACCTGAACCTCTCGGCGGAAACGCTCAGCCGGCTCAAGCAGCGCGGGAAAATTTGAGCCTGTCCCCAGTTTTTTCGCAATCCTTTTGCGGATGAGGTCTCGGTATGGCAGGCACCGCCTTAAATTTTTTGGCGCCTAATTGAATCTGTTGTTTATCTATTTTAAATGATAATTTGATTATTTTTAAATCTAAATTATTACTAAAAAAATAGCATTAAATCATTATTTAATGTGACTTAGCAAGCTTCATTAGTGGTCATCACAAATATAAAAATAGATATTTGAACGCCTTTGTAGGCTTGCAGATCAACGGTCAGGCCGGCCGCCAAGCGGCTCAGTCAACTGGCTGGTCAACCGCGATCAGTTTGGGTTTGGCAGGGCGCAGCTTGTTCATCACCTTGCTGATCAACGGCCACACCAACAACAAAATCGCCAAGGTGGAAATCGTGCCCACCAGCGGGTTCGACCAGAGGATGGACATCTCGCCCTGCGAGACCAGCATGGCCTGGCGGAAGGAGTCTTCGGCCTTGTCGCCCAGCACCAGCGCCAGCACCAGAGGCGCCAGCGGGTAGTCGAGTTTCTTGAACAGGTAACCGATCACGCCAAACAGCATCATGAACCAGATGTCGAGCATGGCGTTGTGCACGGTGTAGGCGCCAATGGCACAAATCACCACAATCACCGGCGCGATGATGGCAAAGGGAATGCGCAGGATCGAGGCAAACAGCGGCACCGTGGTCAAGACGACGATCAGGCCCACCAGGTTGCCCAGGTACATGCTGGCGATCAAGCCCCAGACAAAGTCTTTCTGCTCCACAAACAGGAGCGGGCCGGGCTGCAGGCCCCAGATCAACAAACCGCCCAGCAACACCGCTGCTGTGGGTGAGCCCGGAATGCCCAAGGCCAACATGGGCAGCAGGGCCGCCGTGCCAGCCGCATGCGCAGCCGTTTCAGGAGCGACCACGCCTTCCATTTCGCCGTTGCCAAAATTCGCGCCGTTTTTCGACATTTTCTTGGCCAGGCCGTAACTCATGAACGAGGCCGGTGTGGCGCCGCCGGGCGTGATGCCCATCCAGATGCCGACCAGCGAGCTGCGCAGCGAGGTCATCCAGTACTGAGGCAGTTTCTTCCAGGTTTCCAGCACCACTTTGGAATCGATCTTGGCGCTTTTGCCGTTGAAGGCCAGGCCCTCTTCCATCGACTGCAAAATTTCGCCGATGCCGAAGAGGCCAATCACGGCGATGAGGAAGTCAAAACCGCGCATCAGGTCGGTGAAGCCGAAAGTCAGGCGCAACTGGCCGGTGACGGTGTCCATGCCCACGGCCGCCAGCGCAAAACCGATGCACATGGAGGCCAGAATCTTGAAGGGCGAGCCTTTTCCCATGCCGACAAAGCTGCAGAACGTGAGCAGGTAGACCGCAAAATACTCGGGCGGGCCGAACTTGAGCGCAAACTTGGCCACCAGGGGCGCCAGAAAGGTGATCATCACCACCGCAACAAACGCGCCGACAAACGACGAGGTAAACGCCGTGGTGAGCGCCGCGCCGGCCTGGCCTTGCTGCGCCATGGGGTAACCGTCAAAGGTGGTCGCCACCGACCAGGGTTCGCCCGGGATGTTGAACAAAATCGAGGTGATGGCGCCGCCAAACAGCGCCCCCCAATAGATGCACGACAACATGATGATCGCCGAGGTCGGCGACATGGTGAAGGTGAGCGGCAGCAAGATGGCCACCCCGTTGGCGCCGCCCAGGCCGGGCAACACACCGATGAGCACACCCAGGATGATGCCCACGAACATGAGCAACATGTTCATGGGCGTCAGGATGACGCTGAAGCCGTGGAATAGCGCGTTGATTTCGTCCATGTCGTTCGTCCGGTCTCAATAACCCAAAAACCCAAGCGGATTCAGCGCGCCCTTGAACAAAGGCACCTTGAACCAGACCTCAAACATCATGAAGAAAACGACGTTGATGACGAGCGCGGCGATCACGCTCTTGAGCCATGAAAACTTGCCCAGGATGACCATGAACAGCGCGATGTAGATGGCCGAGGCCACGTACAGGCCGATGAACTGGATCGCGCCCACATACACCAGCGCCGGCAACAACACCTGAAGCACGCGGCTGAGCTGCTCGCGGTTCACAAACGCCTCGGTGTTTTTGCCCTTGCCAAAAAAAGCCTGGTAAAAAATGCCGCAGGCCGAGACACACAGGATCAAGCCGATGTAAAACGGGAAATAACCGGCACCGGGGCCGTCGCTGGTCCAGCCGGAGCCGAGGTTCCAGCTGCCGAAGATCACCAACAAACCCAAGCCCAGAACACAGGCGGCCACCACCGCCTCTACAACGTGGGTCGAGACTACACCTTGGCCGCCAGGGCCCTCGTTGCCAGATGACATGAGCGGCTCCTTATTTGGCCAGGAAGCCGGCTTCTTTCATCAGCTCCCGGTGCATGTTTTCAGACTTGCCGAGCCATTCGCCGAAGGCGTCGCCGGACATGCTGGTCTGGTTGAAGGCGCCCTTCTCCATGTAGTCTTTCCACTCGGGTGTGTCACGCACTTTCTTGAGCATGTCGACGTAGAAGGCCAGCTGGTCCTTGCTCACGCCGGGCGAGGTGAACACACCGCGCAGCATGGTGTAGGTGGCCGGCACGCCAGCTTCCTTGCAGGTGGGGATGTCGGCCCAGGAGAGCTTGTCGGTCACCTTGGTTTTGTAGGTCAGGCGCTTGTCGTCAAACACGCACAGGGCGCGCAACTGGTTGGCACGCCATTGCACCACCGCTTCAATCGGGTTGTTGACCGTGGAGTCGATGTGTTTGCCCACCAGCTGCACGGCCACTTCGCCGCCGCCCCGGAACGGCACGTAAATGAATTTGGTGCCGGTGGCTTTTTCCATGCCCACGGTGAGGATCTGGTCTTCCTGCTTGGAGCCAGTGCCGCCCATCTTCATCTAGCTCGGACCAGCCGCCTTGACGGCATCGAGGTATTCCTTGGCGGTTTTGTAGGGCGTTTCGGCGTTGTCCCACAGGATGAACTGGTCCAGCGCCATCATCGAGACCGGCGTCATGTCGCGCCAGTTGAAGGGCACGCCGGTGGCCATGGGTGTGGTGAAGAGGTTGGAGAGTGTGACGATCAACTTGTGTGGATCGGCCTTGGCCTCCTTGACCGACAAAAACCCTTCAGCGCCCGCGCCGCCTGATTTGTTGACGACGATCAGCGGCTCTTTCATCAGCTTGTACTTGATGACGATGCCCTGGATCAGGCGCGCCATCTGGTCGGCGCCGCCACCGGTGCCCGCGGGCACCACAAACTCGACCGGTTTGGTTGGCTCCCAGGCCGCCAGTGCAGGTGTGGCAACAAGCAGTGCGGCGGCCGCTGCAGCCCCGAAGGTGCTGAGTTTTAACGCGCCGGCCAAGCCGGAACGACTGAAAATTTTGGTTTTGAACATGCTGGCTCCAACGATTACACCTGAACGCGATAC
>JANMMR010000547.1:0-4127 GCA_031373455.1 Rhodoferax sp. | reverse complement strand
ACACAAGGTGTCCGAGCCCAAGCCCGTCTATGGCTTTTCGCCTTTGACCAGCGGCGGCAATATCGTCACCAACGACATGGTTCGAGCGCTCCGTGACGAGCTTGGCGACTAGCTGGACTTTTATTTCTTGCTGTGCGCTCCCTGCTTGACACCAGCGTTCTGATCGCCCTGCTGGACGCCAGCCACGTCCACCACCGGCTGACGGCCCAATGGCTGCAAACCCACGGCAGCGCGGGCTGGGCCAGTTGCCCGATCACGTTGAACGGTTGCATCCGCGTGTTGTCGCAGCCCAGCTACCCCAACCGCCTGCCGATCCAGCAAGTCGTGACTGGCCTAAAGCAAGCGATGCAAAACCCGCTGCACGAGTTTTGGGCAGATGACGTGAACACCGCCACTACAAACGCCATAGCCTGGTCCCACACTGTGCGCCCTGCGCAACTCACAGACGTGTACCTGCTGGCGCTTGCGGTAGCGCACCAGGCCCGGTTTGTGACACTGGACCAAGGCATTGCACTGGCCTGTGTGCCGGTGGCGCGGGTGGAGCAACTGGTGGTTCTGGGGGTTTAAGCAATCGCGTTGAAAGCCGGTACAATATGGTTATGCCGGCGCAACTAACTATACTGGTGTAACTACTTTGCGAGTAATTCTTGACACATCGGTACTGGTTGCCGCGACCCGCTCACGTGATGGGGCAAGCTTTCACTTGCTGTCCATGCTGCCAAGCCGCGATTTTGAAATTGCACTCACAGTGGCTCTTTATACGGAGTGGCAGGCGGTGCTGACCAGGCCGGAGCATTTGCCTTCGGGGGCCACGGTTGAATCTGCTTTGGCATTCTTGCGCTATCTGGCATCGCTCGCGCATTTGCAAGACGTGCATTTTCTTTGGAGACCGTTTTTGCGTGACCCGGACGACGACATGGTCTTGGAATGCGCCGTTGCGTCGGGTAGCCGGTTCATCGTGACGCACAACATCAAAGACTTTCGTCGTTCACAGGAATTGAAAGTGCAAGCCATTACGCCTGCTGAATTTTTGACAATTTTGAGGAGTAAATCATGACCGCTCTGACTGTTCGTTTGCCCAACTCGGTTCACCAAAAAGTGAGAGAACTAGCCCAGCGTGATGAAATCTCGGTGAACCAGTTCATTGCCAGCGCCGTGTCAGAAAAAATGGCATCGGTCATGACGCTGGATTATTTGAAGTCTGAGGCTGCACGAGGTCAACGCAGCGACTTTGATTATTTTCTGGGATTGGTTCCGAGTGCACCGGTTATGACGGGTGATGAGATTTGAAGAGATTGCCTGAGCGTTTGCTGTGAGGAAGTCCTACCAGGGTTGCGCCAGTGGCCCGGAGTGGATCAGGCCGACGGGGCGCTCAGCTACGCGGCTGTCACCCGGCCTTCGGCCTCCTTCTTGATGCCACTACGCCGAGCGCACCGCCGACCAGATCCGGGTGGGCGGGCGTTCACACTCTGAATACCAATCCAGTTGACACTGAAGGGCATGGCAGTTCATTGGCGTTGTCTCAGAGATTCAGAAGTTAACATGGGTATTAACAAATTTCAATTTGAACAGTAGACGCGAAAATTTTGAGACTTTTTGAGTTGAAAGTCTCGTGAATTGGCCGTCAACAGCTATAAATTAAATAGCATTTGAAGGGAAAATCCTTTGAACCGGGCTTTGAATTCGGGCCTGATGTGATATCGCAAGACTTGACCCCGGATGCCGCGTACCGCGCTTGCTGCTGAGCCGGATTGATGATTACGCCAAGAGCCACGGGGCCACACGAAGCGGGTTCCTGGTGCGGGCGGCGCGGCAGGCGATGGCGGCTTAAGGTGCGTTGCTGACTTACGTTGTCAGCATTTCCAGTGACATCTCGTTGGGCTTGTCGGTGAGTTTGCTCACGCCCAACATTTCAATGCCCAAGACGCGTCCATTGGCATCGGTATCCAAAAACACATTGGGCCGAACCTCGTCACTGTCTGCAACCGTGCCATTGGAGAGGCGAATGTAAATAGCGTCTGCTTTTGGATCGTATTCAATCTTCATGGCGTAACTCCGTATTTGGCAAGCTTGCTGGTAGCAACCACGGTGATGACCGTCACCACTGCGCCGTGCTCATAGATCACTCGCAACAACATGATTTTGCCACCGCGGTCTATTAACCCTCTGGCTTCAAAACGGTCTTCGTTTGCGAACACCTTTTCGCGCGGATGCAAAAGCACCTCAACAACCTCAGCCTTGCTTACGCCGCGCTCGGCCATGCGCATGAGCGCGTGACTGGTGAATTCAATGCTGCCGATGTCCATTGTGTTTATTCTGTATCAACACGCGAGGCATGCGTCAACTATTTAAATGGGCCTTCGGGCTGTTGTTGAGATCTGATTTATGGAGACAGCAATAGGCAAGACGTGGCCCTTGAACCCTTAAGGTTCAGCTAGCTGGGTTTTGCAGACCATCCCTAGAGAAAATGTAAGTCGAAAGTACGCGCTACGAGGAGTTGGGAAATAGCGTTCCCAACAGAAAATAGGTAGAAAACGAGTAAACCACGACCCAAATTAAATCGTGCAGGCTCTTTATCAAAACATCGGCGGAGTCATCGATTCTTTCGGGACCAGAAAGCACGCTTTTTTTCCTAATCCTTTGGCACATATAAAACGTCGCGTAAGACATTAGAACGGATATCCCAACGCAGGATCTGAAATCAGAGTCAGCATTTATCAGCGAAATCGAAATCAACAGCGTGCTAAAGGCAACCAACAACCAGCATACAAACTTTTTCACGTTGAAGTCGCAGTTGGACGATTCAAATCGAGCGGAAAGTATGTCATTTCGATGCGCAATCCTATCCGCGCTTCATATAGCCACATCGCGCACATCGCCCCGGTTCTCAAACCCGCTCAATCACCATCGCAATCCCCTGCCCCACGCCGATGCACATCGTGCACAGCGCATAACGGCCGCCGGTTTTGTGCAACTGGCTGGTGGCCGTGGTCACCAGGCGCGCGCCGGAAGCGCCCAGGGGGTGGCCGAGCGCGATGGCGCCGCCATTGGGGTTGACGCGCGGGTCGTCGTCTTGCAGGCCCAGCAGGCGCAGCACGGCCAGGCCCTGCGCGGCGAAGGCTTCGTTGAGTTCGATCACGTCCATCTGCTCGATCTTCAGGCCCGTGAGCGCCAGCACTTTCTGCGTGGCGGGCGCAGGGCCAATGCCCATGATGCGCGGGGGCACGCCCGCCGTGGCCATGCCGACGATGCGGGCGCGGGGTGTGAGGCCGTTCTTTTTCGCGGCGTCCTCCGATGCAATCAGCATGGCGCACGCGCCGTCGTTCACGCCGCTGGCGTTGCCCGCCGTGACGCTGCCTTCGGGTTTGACAGCACCTTTGAGTTTGGCCAGCGCTTCCATGCTGGTCTCGCGGGGGTGTTCGTCTTTGTTGACGACGATGGCGTCGCCCTTCTTTTGGGGAATGGTCACTGGCGTGAGCTCGGCTTCAAAGAAGCCGGACTTTTGCGCCGCCACCGCCTTGAGCTGCGAGGCCAGCGCCATCTTGTCCTGATCCTCGCGGCTGATTTTGTAGTCGTTGGCGACGTTCTCTGCCGTTTCGGGCATGGCGTCGACGCCATATTTTTCTTTCATGAGTTTGTTGACAAAGCGCCAGCCAATCGTGGTGTCAAAAATCTGCGCGCTGCGGCTGAAGGCGCTTTCGGCTTTGGCCATCACAAAGGGCGCGCGGCTCATGCTCTCCACGCCGCCGGCGATCATCAATGTGGCTTCACCGGCCTTGATGGCGCGTGCGGCCGTGCCCACGGCGTCCATGCCCGAGCCGCACAATCGCATGACCGTGCTGCCGGGCAGGTCCATCGGCAGACCCGCCAGCAGGCTGGCCATGTGCGCCACGTTGCGGTTGTCTTCACCGGCTTGGTTCACACACCCGTAGATGATGTCGGTCACCGTCAGCCAATCGACATTCGGGTTGCGCGCCATCAGCGCCTTGAGAGGCACTGCGGCCAGGTCGTCGGTGCGCACGCTGCTCAAGGCGCCGCCGTAGCGGCCGAAGGGGCAGAAACTGTTTTATCTTTAAAAAATGTTACTATTTATCAAGAAAATAAAGTAATTCTTTCTCAGATCAATT
>JANMMR010000515.1:0-7746 GCA_031373455.1 Rhodoferax sp. | reverse complement strand
GGTGTGGTGGCCAACACGCGCAGTGGCGGCACAGCGCTGATTTCAGTCGACGGCAAACCGGCGCGGCCGTTTCGTGTGGGTGCCCTGGTCGATGGCGAATGGACCTTGCAATCGGTGGCGCAGCGACGCGCCGTGTTGTCGGGCCGAGAAGGTGGCAACGCAGCTTTTACGCTGGAATTGCCGGTGTTGAAAAGTCGTTGATTTTCCGAATATTCCCGTCATTTATTAATTTTAATTAAATAATTGATCAATAAATAATCTATTTAAATATATTTAAAATAGCAAACTATTCAATTTATATGTGACTTAAAATCGATTTTTATTTTAATAAGAATTTTATATTTATTTAAATTTAAATCGCTGCGTTGACGCTCACCCTCCCCCGCACCCTTCAACCCGCCCCAACCCTCCTCCCGCCAACGTTTTGCAGCCCACCCGCCCCCATTCCTGGTTCGCATTGATTCGCTTGATGCGCCCGCACCAGTGGCTCAAAAACGCGTTTGTTTTTTTCGGCCTCGTTTTCAGCCAAACCTGGCATGACAGCGCCATGGTGGCGAAAGTCGCCATCGCTTTTGCGGCCTTTTGCGCCCTCTCCAGCGCGGTGTACGTCATCAACGACTGGCACGACCGCGACGCCGATGCCGCGCACCCGAAAAAACGCCACCGCCCCCTGGCCAGCGGCTTGGTGTCGAGCGGCCAGGGCCTGGTGCTGGCGGCGCTGCTGCTGGCCGCCACCGTGGCGATCGCCTGGCCCAACCGCGTGTTGTTGCTGATCCTGGGCCTGTACCTCGCGGCCAACCTGGCGTATTCGTGGCGGCTCAAGCAGGTGCCGGTGGTCGACGTGTCGATCATCGCCCTGGGTTTCATGCTGCGCCTGCTGGCGGGCACCGTGGCGGTGGGCATTCCACCGTCGCGCTGGCTGCTGCTCACCGGCATTTTTGTGGCGCTTTTTCTCGGGTTTTCCAAACGCAAGGCCGAGAGTTTTCACGGCGAGGCCACCCAGCGCGCCGTTCTGGCGCATTACCCGCCGGCCCTGCTCGACACCTTCATGGCCGCCATGATGACGGCCACCCTCGCCACCTACAGCTTGTTCGCCAGCAGCCCCGAGGCGCAACTGCAACACGGCGAGCGCCTGTTGTACACGGTGCCGGTGGTCATCTTCGGCATGTTGCGCTACACCTACCAGGTGCACCGCGGCCGTGGCGAAGACGTGGCGCGCGACTTGTTTGGCGACCCGTGGATCCTGGCCGCCGGCCTGTGCTGGCTGGCCATTTTCTTCAGCCACAGGTTGTGACGCGCCCGCCAGTTGTGGCCTGCGGTGTTTGCCGGGTGTTGCCGTGTTGATGAATTCGCGCTGGCCCGTCAAAACCCTGGTGATCGTGCTGGCAGCCACGCTGGCAGCCTATGCGCTGGTGATGCAGATTTGGGGCGGTGGGGCAAGTACGCCGCTCGCGCTGCTCTGGTCCTGGAACGGCCTGGCCATGGCCTTGTTGTGCGGCCTGAATTTTGTGTTGCGCGGGCTGCGCTGGCGCCTCTGGATGGCGCACCAGGGCCGCCATTTCAGCCTGCCGGTGGCGCTGCGCCTGTATGTGGCGGGTTACACCTTCACGCCCACGCCCGGCAACGTGGGCGAGGTGCTGCGCGGCGTGATGCTGGCGCGCCAACCCTTGACACTGGCGCACAGCCTCTCAGTTTTTGGCGCCGAGCGCCTGGCCGACCTGCTGTGCCTGCTGCTCCTGTGCCTGCCCGCGCTGGCCTGGTTGACGGGGCTGGTAGGCGGGCAGACGTCCCTGCACACCCTTGGCGCGCTGCTGGGCGTCGCGACACTGGCGCTGGCCGCCGTTTACGGCGTGTGGCGCTGGTCCGCGCCCCTGCGCCTGTATCTGCTCAAACGTTTTACCTGGCTCAACGACGCCTGGGCCTGCCTGACGCTGCGCCCGTTCTACTGGTTCGCGCTGACGCTGTGCGCCTGGCTGGCCCAGGGCGTCGCCGTCTGGCTGATTTGCCGCGCGCTGGCGCTGGAACTGCCGCTCTTCACCGCCACCAGCGTCTACGCGCTGGCGATGGTGGCGGGCGCGATGTCAACCCTGCCTGCGGGCTTGGGCAGCATGGAGGCCACCCTGGTGGCGCTGCTGGCACTTCATGGCGCCACGGCGGCCCAGGCCATTGCGATCACTGCCGTCACGCGCATCCTGACCTTGTGGCTGGCCGTGGCCGCAGGCGCCGTCGCGCTGGCCTACAGTGTGGCCGTGAGCAAAGACATCCGTTTATCCTGAGCCCATGCCTGAACCCTTGCCTGAGACCTTGGCCAAACCCGTCGACCAGCCCCAACTCGCCCGCTGGCTGATCGCCGCCGGCTTGTGCTCCTTGCTGCTGCGCCTGTGGATTGCCGGCACCTTTCCGATCACGGGTGATGAAGCGTTTTTTTACTGGTGGGGCGTGTTCCCGGACTGGGGGTATTCGGACCACCCGCCGATGGTCGGCTGGTGGATCGCCCTGATGCGCGCCACCCTGGGCGACAGCGTCTGGTCGATCCGCCTGCCGGTGGTCTTGCTACCGCTGGCCCTGGGCGGCGCGCTCTGGTGGGCGCTCAAGGGTGTCGACCGTGCTCGCGCGGCCTGGGCCGTGCTGTTTTTCTGGCTGGCGCCGCTGAATTGGCTCAACACCCTCATCACCACCGACACGCCGCTGATTTTCTGGTCGGCCTTGTCGGTGGCGGCGCTGATGGTGGCCGAGCAACGCGCGCAACTGGACCGCAAGGCGCATGCGCTGTATGCCTTGTCGGGCCTGTTTTTGGGCCTCGCCTTTTTATCCAAATACTTCTCGGTGGTGCTCGGGCTGACCTACCTCGTCTACTTCGCGGCCTTTCGCCGTGAACGGCTGGTGGCCATGGTGTGGGTGGTGCTGTACGCGCTGCCGGGCCCGGCGATCAACCTGCTGTACAACGTGTCACACGGCTGGGCGAACATCATGTTCAACCTCTTCAACCGCAACGAAGCCGAGCTGTTTGAGTGGCGCAAACCGCTCACCTACGTCGCCATGATGGCCTACCTGGTCACGCCGGTGCTGGTGTGGATGGCTGTCACATACCGCCGCGCGCTCTACGCGGCCGCTTCGGCATCGGCCTCGCAACGCATGCTGGCGTGCCTGGTGCTGGTGCCTTTGGCGTTTTTTCTGCTGCTGTCGGGCAAAAAGATCATCGGCCTGCATTGGGTTTTGTCGTTTTACCCCTTCGGCTTTGCCTTTTTGGCCTTTGCGCTGCCCTTTGACAAGCTCAAAGCCAGCGCGCTGGGTCTGGCGGTTTTTGCCGGACTGCACGTGGCCGTGGTTGCGGGCCTGTATGCGACCAGCCTGGAGACCTGGCGCAGCGCCAAAATTTACCCGCAAATCATCCGCAGCTATAAAACCACTGAAATCCTGCAGCAGGTGAGCCGCCCCGGCGTGGTGCTGATGGCCGACGCCTACACACCGGCCTCGATTTACGGCTTCGAGCTGCGCCAGTACATGCCGATTTTTGGTGTCGGCCGTTTTCATGCGCGGCAAGACGACATGCTGGTGGACTACGCCTTCTACCAGGGCAAAACCATCCGCATCATCACGCAGGATTTGCCGAACCTGGACGACTACCGGCGCTTCTTTGAAAGTGTCAAGCTGCTCACGTTCAGCCAAAATGGCGTGGCCTTTTATGCCATCGAAGGCACGGCCTTCAACTACGCCGTCTACCGAAAAGACGTCGTGGGTGAAATCCACCGGCGTTTTTACAAAATCCCCCCGGTGTTGCCGATGACCGGCTGCCCGCTGTGCGAGCGTTATTGCGGCAAGGTGAGGTGCGATTGAACCCGCCCGTGGTGGTCGCCGCGTTTGATTTCGACGGCACCTTGACCCGGCGCGACACCCTCCTGCCTTACCTCGTCCAGGCGCTCGGCTGGCCGCATTTTCTGTGGGCCTTGCTCCAGAGCGCGCCCTGGCTGGCCGCTTATGCCCTTCGGCTGCTGCCCAACCATGTGGCCAAACAGCGGCTGCTCAGCGCCTGCTTCAAGGGGCGCGATTTGCATGAGGTCGAGTTATGGACCGCGCGCTGGTGCGCCAAATCCCTTCAACCGAGCCTGCGGGACTGGTCCATGGCCAAACTGGCGCAGCACCGGCAGGCGCGGCACCACTGCGTGCTGGTCAGCGCCTCACCCGACATCTACCTCGAGCGCGTGGCCTTGAAACTCGGCTTTGACGCGCTGATCTGCACCGAACTCGAAGTGACCGGTCACAAACTGACCGGCGCCATGCGCACGCCCAACTGCTACGGCGAACAAAAAGCGATCCGCTTGCGGGAGCATCTGGCGCGTGAATTCGGCGAGGCCGCCTCACACGGCCTGGTCATTCATGCCTATGGCGACAGCGCCGGTGACTACGCCCTGCTGAACATGGCCAACCAGGCCTGGTACCGCAGCAAACCGTGGGTGAAACCGCCCGGCGATTGATCTCCGCGGCGATTTTCCTCGCCTTAAGCCTGTTGCAAAAACATCCGGTAAACCGGGTTCTGCGTTTCTTCCACGTGTGGGTAACCCAGCGTCTGCAAAAAGGTCTCGAAGGCCTTGTTGTCGGCCTTGGGCACTTGCAGGCCGACCAGAATGCGCCCGTAGTCGGCGCCTTGGTTGCGGTAGTGAAACAGGCTGATGTTCCAGTTGGGGCGCATCAGGCTCAGGAACTTCATCAGCGCGCCGGGCCGCTCGGGGAACACAAACCGCATCAGGCGCTCGTCTTTTGAGAGCGCTGAATGGCCACCCACCATGTGGCGAACATGCTCTTTGGCCAGCTCATCGTGGGTCAAATCGAGCGACTCAAAGCCATTTTTGCCAAAATTGGCGGCAATCTTCACCGACTCCCCTTTGCCGTGGGTGGTGAGGCCCACAAACACGTGGGCTTTGGCGGTGTCGCTGATGCGGTAGTTGAACTCGGTCACCGAGCGCGCCGCGCCGGGCAAAGCGCCAATCAATTCACAAAAGCGCCGGAAACTGCCGCGCTCCTCCGGAATCGTGACCGCAAACAGCGCCTCGCGCTCCTCGCCCACCTCGGCGCGTTCGGCCACAAAACGCAGGCGGTCGAAATTCATGTTGGCGCCGCACAAAATGGCGCAGTAGGTTTCGCCCTTGGTCTTGTGCGTCGCCACATACTGCTTGATCGCCGCCACCGCCAAAGCGCCAGCCGGCTCCACGATGCTGCGGGTGTCGACAAAAATGTCCTTGATGGCGGCACAGACGGCGTCGGTGTCGACAATCATGAATTCATCGACCAGGCCGCTGGCCACGCGAAAGGTCTCCTCCCCCACCAGCTTGACCGCCGTGCCGTCGGAAAACAGGCCCACGTCTGGCAGCGTCACGCGCTTTTTGGCGGCCACAGATTGCGTCATTGCATCCGAATCGTTCATCTGCACGCCGATCACCTTCACCTCGGGCGACACGGCTTTGATGTAGTTCGCCACGCCCGCGATCAGGCCGCCGCCGCCAATGGCGACAAACACCGCGTCCAGGCCCGCCGCGTTTTTGCCGCGCGCTTTTTGCCCGGCTTTATTCCCCGTTTTTGCAGCCTTGTCAGCCCCCAGCGTTTGCACCTGGCGCAAGACTTCCATCGCGATCGTCCCCTGCCCGGCGATCACGTCCGGGTCGTCAAACGGGTGGACAAAGGTCAGGCTCTGCTGTTTTTGCAGGGTGAGCGCGTGGGTGTAGGCGTCGGAATAACTGTCACCAAACAGCACCACTTCGCCACCAAAACCGCGCACTGCGTCAACTTTGACCTGCGGCGTCGTCGTGGGCATCACGATCAAGGCCCGCGCGCCAAGTTTGCTGGCACTCAGGGCCACGCCCTGCGCATGGTTGCCGGCCGAAGCGCAAATCACGCCTTTTTGCAGTTGCTCGGCGCTCAGGTGCGCCATCTTGTTGTAGGCCCCGCGCAGTTTGAAGCTGCGCACCGCCTGCTGGTCTTCGCGCTTGAGCAGCACCGTGTTGTGCAAGCGGCGGCTTAAGTGCCGAGCAGGCTCCAGCGCGGTTTCGACGGCGACGTCGTAGACCCTGGCCGTGAGGATTTTGGTGAGGTAGTCGGCGGGCGACAGCGCCAGCGCGATTCCTATGCTTCCTGTAGGTAAACTCATGCGTCGATTGTAAGTTATGAATTTTTTGCCCCGCGCGGGGCAATTTAAAGGACGAAATCATGGAATGCACCGTCAGCTGGACCGGCCTCACCGGCGCACGCTCAGGCATGGGTTTTCTGGCCGAAACCGGCAGCGGCCACACCCTGGTGATGGACGGCGCACCCGACGCCGCCAAACCTGAAAACGGTGGCCAAAACCTCGCCCCGCGCCCGATGGAGACCTTTTTGGCCGGCGCCGGTGGCTGCACCTGCTATGACGTGGTGCTCATCCTCAAACGCGGCCGCCACGCCGTGCAGGGCTGCTCCGTCAAGCTCACCGCCGAACGCGCGGAGGTAGACCCCAAAGTCTTCACCAAGATCAACATGCATTTCACTGTGAGCGGCAAAGGCATTCCGGCGGTTGCCGTGGAACGCGCCATCGCCATGAGCCACGACAAATACTGCTCAGCGACCATCATGCTGGGGAAAACTGCCGAAGTTACGACCAGTTTCTCATTGGTTGATATTTAACCGGATTTTTTAAGGCATTAAGTCAATAATAATTGACTTAAATAGCTATTAAATTATTAGTAATTTTGATATATTTTCAATCAAAATTTAACTTAAATTCGATAAGCAACGAGAGTCATCGTTTTGGCGGCCGCCCGCATCAAGTCTTTCACTGGCTGCGACAATTCCAGCGCCCCGAGCTTCCCTGCCTCCTGCGCGTGGGCGGCCTCTTCGTCGCGCATCTGCGCCACGATGGCGCGTGAATGCTGGTCGTTCGGCGGCAACAGATCCAGGTGGCTCACCAGATGCGCTTCAACCTGTCTTTCCGTTTCCTGCACAAACCCGAGGCTCACGCGGTCACCGAGTTTGCCGGCCACAAAACCCATGGCAAAAGCGCCTGCGTACCACAGCGGGTTCAGCAGCGAGGGGCGGCTGCCAAGCGCCTGCAAACGCTCGGCCGTCCACGCCAGGTGGTCGGTCTCCTCCCGGCTGGCCTTTTCAAAATGGGCCTTCAGTGCTGGATTTTCTGTAGCAAGCGCCTGCGAAGCGTACAAAGCCTGCGCGCACACTTCGCCCACGTGGTTAATGCGCATCAGGGCGCCGGCGTGGGCTTTTTCGCTGGCCGACAAGGCCGTGGAACCCCCAGGCGACCTCTCGCTCATTTCCTGCGCCATCTCCTCCGGCAAGGTCGGGCAGGCCCGCACCGAGGCCGGCTTGGCAAACAGGGTCCGCAAGGCGCTTTCGGCCACTTGAATTGCCACATCCAGCGGCGCGGCGGCTTCGCCTGGTTTTGACAGTGCATTTGTAGTGGCCATGGGGCTGATTTTAGGTTTCCCGCATATTCGACAAATTACCAACAAGCCTTGTTGCACCCTTGCAACGAAAGCCGGGGGATTTGCCCTTTTTAGGGCCAATACCTTTGCCAAGGCCCCCGCCGTCTGGTTCAATACGTCAACTTCCTTAATTAGGAGGTTGGCCCGGGGAGCCGAAACTCTCGAAACCTCTTTCGGCGCCCTATGTTTAACCTTGGAGAAACTTCGTAATGAAAAAAACCCTCGTTGCTTTGGCTGCCCTGTCAGCTGTCAGCGTTTTCGCGCAATCGTCCGTCACCGTTTT
>JANMMR010000436.1:0-7351 GCA_031373455.1 Rhodoferax sp. | reverse complement strand
GCGGCGCGAGCTGATGGTGATCACGTCGCCCGGCTGGCCGCCCATGGCGGCCAGATCAAGCGGGTGCACCATGGCTACCGGATCGGGCTCGATGGCGTCCAGCACGCTGGCGCGGCGCGTCATGCTGCCGGTGTGCCAGTGCTCCAGCTGGCGGCCGGTGATCAGCACCAGCGGGTACTCGGCATCCGGCCGTTCGTTGGCGGGGATGATGTCGGCGGGAACGAATTTCGCCCGCCCGCCCTCACGCGGAAAATCGTCGACAAACACCACACTTTGCCCCGGGTCGCCTTCGACCTTGCAGGGGTAGGTGACGGCGTGTTCGCGCTCCAGGCGCTCCCAGGTGATGCCACCGATGTTGGGCATGGTGTGGCGCATTTCGTCAAACACCTCGGCAACTGCTTTCAGCGCATCGCCATTGCCGTAGTTCCAATCCAAGCCCACGCGGTTCGCGATCTGCTGGATGATCCACAGGTCTTGGCGCGCGTCGCCGGGCGGGTTGACGGCCTGGCGGCCCATTTGCACCAGGCGGTCGGTGTTGGTGAAGCTGCCGTCTTTCTCGGGGAAAGCGCTGGCCGGCAGGATCACATCGGCCAGGTAAGCGGTTTCGGTGAGGAAAATGTCCTGCACCACCAGGAGCTCCAGGTGCGCCAGCGCGTTGCGCGCGTGGTTGGCGTCGGGGTCGCTCATGGCCGGGTTTTCGCCCATCACGTAGAGGCCCTTCACATCGCCTTTTTCAATCGCGTGCATGACCTCCACCACCGTGAGGCCGGGCTGGTCGTCCAGCGACCCGGCCGCCACGCCCCAGGCCTTCTCGAAGGTAGCGCGGGTGGCAGTGTTGCTGACGTGCTGGTAGTCCGGGAACATCATCGGTATCAGGCCCGCATCCGACGCGCCTTGCACGTTGTTCTGGCCTCTGAGCGGGTGCAGGCCGGTGCCGGGGCGGCCAATCTGGCCGGTCATGAGCGACAGCGCGATCAGGCAACGCGCGTTGTCGGTCCCGTGCACGTGCTGGCTCACGCCCATGCCCCACAGGATCATCGAGGCTTTGGAGCTGGCGTAAAGCCGCGCTACATATCGGATTGTTTCAGCGTCGATGCCGCAGATCGGCGCCATCTTCTCAGGGCTGTAGGCAGCCACATTGGCCTTGAGCGCTTCGTAGTTCTCGGTGCGGTTCGCAATGAAATCGGCGTCGACCAGGTTTTCGGCGACGATCACGTGCATCATCGCGTTGAGCAAGGGCACATCGGTGTCGGGTTTGAATTGCAGGAAACGGTGCGCCACACGCGACAAATCCGATTTGCGTGGGTCCATCACCACCAGTTTCGTGCCATTGTTCACGGCGTTCTTGATCCAGCTGGCCGCCACCGGGTGGTTCACCGACGGATTGGCGCCGATGATGATGATCACCTCTGATTTGGTCACGTCCATCACTGGGTTGGAGACGGCGCCCGAGCCAATGCCTTCAAGCAGGGCCACGACAGATGACGCATGACACAGGCGCGTGCAGTGGTCCACGTTGTTGCTGCCAAAACCGGTGCGCACGAGTTTCTGGAACAGGTAGGCTTCTTCGTTGCTCCCTTTGGCAGAACCAAAACCAGCCAGTGATTTTTTGCCGAACTGGTCACGCAGCTGAGCAAATTTTCCACCGGCCAGCGCCAGCGCCTCTTCCCACGTGGCTTCGCGGAACACATCCATCACGCGATCCGGGTCCATGACAAAATCGCCGCGTTTGGGCGCGTCTTTGCGGCGGATCAGGGGCTTGGTCAAGCGTTGCGGGTGGTGCGCGTAATCAAAGCCGTAGCGGCCCTTGACGCACAGGCGTTCGTGGTTGGCCGGGCCATCGCGGCCTTCGACAAACAGGATTTTGTCGTCCTTGACGTTGTAGGTCAGCTGGCAGCCGACGCCGCAAAACGGGCAGAGCGATTCGACCTGCTTGTCAGGCGCCGTCAACGCGGCATCACGAGCGGGCATCAAAGCGCCGGTGGGGCAGGCTTGCACACATTCACCACATGCCACGCAGGTGGAGGCGCCCATCGCGTCGTCCATGTCAAACACGATCTTGGCCTGGTCACCGCGAAACGCAAGGCCAATCACGTCATTGACCTGTTCGTCGCGGCAGGCGCGCAGGCACCGCGTGCACTGGATGCAGGCGTCGAGGTTGACGGCGATGGCCGGGTGGCTCAAGTCCTGGCGGACTTGCGCGCGGGCTTCGAACCGGGGTTTGCCCAAACCCAGTTTGGCTGCCCATTGGTCGACTTCGTTGTGGCGCGTGTAAGCGGTCTCGGGCATGTCGGACTGCAGCAGTTCGAGCACCATTTTTTGCGAGGCCACGGCGCGTTCGCTGGTGCTGGAAACCTTCATGCCGGCAGTGGGCGCACGGCAGCAAGACGGCGCCAGCACGCGCTCGCCATTGATCTCGACCATGCAGGCGCGGCAATTGCCCACCGCCTCCAGGCCTTCCTTGAAACACATGTGCGGAATCTCGATGCCTTCGCGTTTGGCGACCGCCAGCAAGGTCTCGTCTGCGCGGGCCGTGACGGCTTTGCCGTTGAGTTCGAAGTTGACCGTGGGCGCGTCGAGCGCTGCCAGCTCGCGGCGGGTGACGGCGTTCATGCAAATGCCCGCCGGGCCGCCCCAAGGGCATTCAGCCCCCCCAGGGGGGGCAGAGAACGAAGTGAACGTGGGGGGTTCATACCAGCTCCTCGGGAAAGTATTTGATGACGCAATCAACCGGGTTCGGCGCGGCCTGCCCCAAACCGCAAATCGAAGAGTCCCGCATCACCAGCGACAAATCCGCCAGCAGGGGCAAATTCCATTTCGGCTGCCTGATGAGCTGCGCGGCCTTGGCGGTGCCGACGCGGCAAGGCGTGCACTGGCCGCAGGATTCGTGCTGGAAGAAGTTCATCATGTTGCGCGCGGCCTGGGCAGCCGTGTCCTGATTCGAGAGAACAATCACGGCGGCCGAGCCGATGAAACAGCCGTAAGGTTGCAAAGTGTCGAAATCCAGCGGAATGTTGTTCATGCTGGCCGGCAAAATGCCACCAGAAGCGCCACCCGGCAGGTAGCCGTAGAGTTGCTGGCCTTCGGCCATGCCGCCGCAGTACTCGTCGATCAGCTCCTGCACGGTGATGCCCGCCGGGGCCAGTTTCACGCCCGGGTTCCTGACGCGGCCAGAGACCGAAAAGGAGCGCAGGCCCTTGCGGCCATTGCGCCCGTGCGATGTGAACCAGGCCGCGCCTTTTTCGAAGATTTCGCGCACCCAATACAGGGTTTCAAAATTGTGCTCGAGCGTTGGGCGCCCAAACAGGCCGACTTGCGCCACGTAGGGCGGGCGCAGCCGCGGCATGCCGCGTTTGCCTTCGATCGACTCGATCATGGCCGATTCTTCGCCGCAGATGTAGGCGCCTGCGCCGCGCCGCAACTCGATGCGCAGCATCTTGGGCATGGGCGGATTTAGCCGCAGCTGGGCCAACTCGGCTTCCAGCAGGGCGCGGCAGCCATGGTATTCGTCGCGCAGGTAGATGTAGATGGTGTCGATGCCCACGGCCCAGGCCGCGATCAACATGCCTTCGATGAAACGGTGCGGATCGCGCTCCAGGTAAACGCGGTCCTTGAAGGTGCCGGGCTCGCCCTCGTCGATGTTGACGGCCATCAGGCGGGGGCCTTTCTCGGCCTTCACGATGCGCCACTTGCGGCCAGTGGGAAAACCGGCGCCACCGAGCCCGCGCAGGCTCGAGTCTTCCATGGTCTTGATGACGGCGTCGGCGTCTTTGCCGCTGCCGGCCACCGCGTTCAAGCACTGTGAGAGCAGGGCATAACCGCCGGCGGCCCGGTAAGCCGCCAGATCGATGTAGCCCTCGGGATGGTGCTGCGTGGCTTTCGCCTTCACGCGGGCAGCGATGGTCTCGCACGTCGCATGGGGCACCGGGTTTTGCCCCACCACGGCGGCGGGCGCCTGTTCACAGCGGCCAATACACGGCGCGGCGATCACCCGCACGTCTTTGCCCAATATGCCGGGCAATTTCTTGAGCAGATCCTGCGCGCCAGCCATCTCGCAGGAGAGGCCGTCACACACACGAACCGTGAGCGCCTGGGGCGCGGTGCCGTCCTCCTTGACGATGTCAAAGTGGTGGTAAAAACTCGCCACCTCGTAGACCGAGGTTTGCGGCAGCGCCATTTCCTGCGCCAGCGCCGCCAGGTGCGCCGCCGACAGATGGCCAAAACGGTCTTGCACCTTGTGCAGGTGCTCGATCAGCAGGTCGGCCTGACGGGAACTGCTGCCGAGCAATTGCTGCACTTCGGCCAGCGCCTGCGGGTCGACACGCCGGCCCTTGGGCGCTTCGCGTTTTCGCTGGCGGACTTCTCCGGCAACGGCAATCGGGATCACGGAACGGGTAACAGGATGGTTCATCAAACGCCTAAATGACTTTCTCTGCGCGAAGGCTGGCAATGGCTGCCGCGTCAAATCCGAGTTGCGCCAGCACCTCGTCGGTGTGTTCGCCCAGCAAGGGGGAACGCTTCACTTCGGTGGGGCTGTCGGACAGCTTGATCGGGTTGCCGACGGTGAGGTATTTGCCGCGCGTGGGGTGATCAACCTCCACAATGGTGCCGGTTGCGCGCAAGGCCGGCTCCTCGGCGATTTCCTTCATGGAGAGGATCGGGCCACAGGGGATGTCGTACCGGTTGAGGATGTCCATCGCCTCGTGTTTGGTCTTGGTCATGGTCCACTGCTCGATGCGCGCGAAGATTGGTTTGAGGTGCAAGAGGCGCATCGCCGGTGTGGCAAACGCCTCGTCCTCCACCCAATCGGGCTCGCCGATCACCTCGCACACGGCCGGCCACACTGCCGCCTGCGTGATGAAATAGATGTAGGCGTTGGGGTCGGTCTCCCAGCCCTTGCATTTGAGGATGGCGCCGGGTTGTCCGCCGCCCGAGGCGTTGCCGGCACGCGGCACGGCGTTGCCGAATTTGCCGTCCGGGTACTGCGGGTACTCGTGCATGGTATGGGTGCGTTCCAGCCGTTGCTGGTCGCGCAGTTTCACGCGGCACAGGTTCAGCACGGCGTCTTGCATGGGTGCCAGCACTTTCTGGCCGCGGTTCGTCGAGTTGCGCTGGAAAAGCGCCGCCACAATGCCCAGCGCCAGGTGCACACCAGTGCCGCTGTCGCCAATCTGCGCGCCGGTGACCATCGGCGGGCCATCGTCAAAACCGGTGGTGGACGCTGCGCCGCCGGCGCATTGCGCGACGTTTTCGTAGACCTTGCAATGTTCGTAGGGACCGGGGCCGAAACCCTTGACCGAGGCCACGATCATGCGCGGATTGATCGCCTGGATGTGTTCCCAGGTGATGCCCATGCGGTCGAGCGCGCCGGGGGCGAAGTTCTCCACCATCACATCGCACTCCTTGATGAGTGCGTCCAGCACATCACGGCCCCTGGGCTTTTTGGTGTCCAGGGTGATCGAGCGTTTGTTGTGGTTCAGCATGGTGAAGTACAGGCTGTCCACACCGGGGATGTCGCGCAACTGCTCGCGCGTGGCGTCGCCCACGCCCGCGCGCTCCACCTTGATGACATCCGCGCCCAGCCAGGCCAGCAGCTGTGTGCAGGTGGGGCCGGACTGCACATGGGTGAAGTCCAGGATGCGCACGCCCTGCAGCGCCTGGCTCATGGGCTGCCTCCGGCGACGCGGGAAGCGGCGGCATGGGCCGCCACTTGCGCCTCCAGCTCCATGATGCGTTTGCGGCTGTCACGTTCCTGCGCAAAACGCGCGGTTTCGTCGCGAACCACCGCGGCAATGCCGCTGACGCTGCCGTCTGCCGCGTGCAACAGCGACACGGTGAAGGCAATAGACAGGGTGTGGCCGTCTTTGTGCAAGGCCGGCACCTTGAGCAGATCGTGCCCGTATTTGGTCACGCCGGTTTTCATCGTCTGGTGGTAACCGTCCCAGTGGCGCTGCTGCTGGCGCTGAGGGATGATCATGTCCAGCGATTGCCCGAGCGCCTCGGCCTCGGTGTGGCCAAACATGCGCTGGGCAGCAGGGTTCCACAGCGTGATCAACCCCTTGGCGTCACACACCATGAGGGCGTCGGCCACCGCTTCGACAAGCGCTGCCAGGTTCACAGAGGTTTGCATTGCCAGCCCCAATCCATGTCAATCCAGGTCCATCTTCCAAACAAAGACGGCGCTCACAAGTGAACGCCGTCTCGCCAACTTTCGGGCGGGATTTCCCCGACCGAGCGTCCTTAAACTGCGCCGACCTTGTGCATGTCGGCGATCTGGCCGGCAGAATAGCCCAATTCGGCCAGCACGGAGTCGGTGTGCTCACCCAGCAGCGGCGAAGCCGTGACTTCGGGCTTGGTGTCGGAGAACTTGATCGGGCTGCCCACGGTGAAGTAGCTGCCGCGCACCTTGTGTGGCACTTCGACGATGGAGCCGCTGGCACGCAGTGACTTGTCGTGCAGCAGTTCCTTCATCGACAGAACCGGCGCGCAGGGGATGTCGAACTTGCGGAAGATGTCCACGGCTTCGAACTTGGTCTTGTCCGCGATGAAGTTTTCGATCTTGGCGAAGATGTCCATGATGTGCGGCTGGCGGCCACGCGGCGTGTTGTACGCAGGGTCATCCTTCCACTCGGGCTTGCCCAAAGCGTCGCAAATGGGGCCCCAGGCATGGCCCTGGATGGTGAAATAAATGTAGGCGTTGGGATCTTTCTCCCAGCCCTTGCACTTCAGGATCCAGCCCGGCTGGCCACCGCCGCCGGCGTTGGCACCGCGCGGCACCACGCCGTCTTTGAAAGCTTCCATTTCGTGCGGGTACTGTGGGTACTCTTCCAGATAGCCGATTTTGTCCAGGCGCAGCTGGTCGCGCATCTTCACGCGGCACAGGTTCAACACGGCGTCCTGCATCGAGGCCGCCACCTTCTGGCCCTTGCCGGTTTTCTGCTTGCCGATGTAGGCCGTCAGGATGCCGATCGCCAGGTGCATGCCGGTGTTGCTGTCGCCGAGCGCTGCGGCCGAGATGGTCGGCTGCGAGTTCTCGCCCTTCCACCAGCCGGTGGTCGAAGCCGCTCCGCCGGCGCACTGCGCGACGTTTTCGTAGACCTTCAGGTCTTCGTAGTGGTGGCCTTCCGAGAAGCCTTTGACCGACGCCAGGATCATGCCGGGGTTGAGCGACTGGATGTGCTCCCAGGTGAAGCCCATGCGGTCGAGCGCCCCGGGGCCGAAGTTCTCGACCATCACGTCGGACTCCTTGATCAGCTTCTCGAGCACCGCCTTGCCTTCGGGCTTCTTGGTGTCCAGCGTCAGCGAGCGCTTGTTGCTGTTGAGCATCGTGAAATAGAGGGCATCGGCATCG
>JANMMR010000409.1:0-19184 GCA_031373455.1 Rhodoferax sp. | reverse complement strand
CAACGGTGGACGGATCGTCGATGCAGTCAAGGATACGGTCAAGACAATCAATGGTCGACTCAATCAAGCGATTCAAGCAGAAGCGGATGCAGCAAAACGCGTTGTGGAGATAGCAACTACTTCAGAGCAGAACTGGTTGCTTTGGGCGGGCGATGATGCTGAAAAAAAAGCAAAGGAGCAGGAAGCAAAGTCCTCTTTGGAAAAACTGCTTGTAGGGTTTGCGCAAAGTGACACCAATAGAGTGGTTGCGGCGGCTATGGCGCTTATTCAATTGTGGACGCATGTCGAAAAGAATCAGATTGAATATTTGGTGAAACTGGCCTTTGAAGAACCTAGTTTTACGCGCCAGGAGTTCTCACTGGTACATCAACAATGGCTTGCCAATAAAAACGACGCTTTATTGGCAAATGCAATTGAACAAGGAGCGCGTGTTGCTGCCGTGACGCAGGAGATGGCCGCTCACGAATTTTTGATGCTCGCTATTGCAAGTTATGGTGAATCATTAACGAATATGGCGGATTCCGAGATAGAGGAAATGCGTGAAAATTGCATGGCAATGGCCGAACAGTCGCTGTGTTTATTGGAGCATTTGTGGTCTGGATGCTCATTGCCTGATTTCCAATCGGCGGTCAGAGCTGAATTGACAAGTCAAACCCTTGTCTCAACTGTCTCCCGTTGGGTAGGCTGGGTCAGGAACCCTGGCGAGGAAGAGCTTAGGCAAAGGGAGCAGGTTCTAGCCTTGATTGCTGCTCGGGGGTCTATCGATCAAGAGGGTATTTACAGCGCCACTGACCCTTACTGGGAATCCCATCACGATGGTGGTGACGATGTACCTGTGAAATGGAGAGCTTTGTTGAGATCAGCTTTGATCGAGCCTATATGCGAACGATTGTTTGGGCGATTCTCAGTGCAAGATGGTATTTCAAGTGCGGCGCGAGGCGAAGACGCGCTGGTAACTTGGATTCTTGAAAGTCCTAAGTCACCCTTGTATGGAGATGCAAACCTTGCCAATCGATTTGTCAGTCAGTTCAAACTTATCGGCGACGGTCGGGATGTTCGAGGCGAAGCTTTGAGAGGCAACGCAAAGTTGTATTTGCATATGCTCCTCAAGCAAACTCGAAACGCATCTTGGGGCAGTGCCGATAAGATCCGTGAAATCCACAGTCGCTTCCCACAAATTGTTCCCGCAGCGTGGACAGTTGTTGCGAGTATCCGAGTACCGTTTCGAATGGCGTCTTCCATATTGAATTTGAGACTTGACCTTGTGGCGTCTGGCATACCGGACGAAGCGTTGAATCTGCCCGCGTGGTTGAAATCAATGTCCGCTGAATTGGAAGCGCTTGAAGCTATTCGAAAATCTAAAGCGACGGCAGCCGCTCAATAATTCATATGATCAAAAGATCTAAGTTGGGAGCTACACCTGCATGGAGAATGCTTTGAAAGCAGCTACTAAATTGCCAAAAAGGCCTGTTCTAACGCTCGTCTACGGCATGCGCCTCATTCACCCAGGCGAAGTGCTGCGTGAAGAGTTTCTGCTGCCCATGGGCCTGAACGCCCACGCCTTGGCGATGGCTTTGCAGGTGCCCGCGCCGCGCATTCACGACATCGTGCGCGAGCGACGTAGCGTGACAGTGGACACCGCTTTGCGCATGGCCCATTATTTTGGCAACAGCCCTGATTTTTGGATGGGTTTGCAAACTGATTACGACATGGCGCGAGCCCGCGCGTCCATGGGTGTGGCACTCGCGCGGATTGTGCGGCGCGACGTTGCTGAGGCCTTGTGACGGCCTGTCCGGATTGCGTTCCGCCGTCCGCCGATCCGCGTAATATCCGGAATCCAATCACCAACTGAGGAGCAAGTTATGGGATCCACGGTCAACTTCCAGCGCCCGGACGGGCAAACCGTCAGCGGCTATCTCGCCGAGCCGGCCAGCGGCAGCAACGGGCCGGCGGTTGTGGTGATCCAGGAATGGTGGGGCCTCAATGCGCAGATTCGCGGCGTGGCGGACCGGCTTGCCGCTGCCGGGTTTCAGGCCCTGGTGCCCGATCTGTACCGGGGCAAATCGACGGTGGAGGCGGAAGAGGCGAGCCACCTGATGACGGCGCTCAATTTTGGCGATGCGGCGTCGCAGGACATTCGCGGCGCGGCGCAATTTTTGAAGGCGCGCGCGTCCAAAGTTGGCGTCACCGGCTTTTGCATGGGCGGCGCGCTGACGCTTCTGGCGCTGACGATGGCGCCCGAGGTCGATGCCGGGGTGGTGTGGTACGGCTGCCCGCCGCTGGACTATGTTGACGCCAGCAAAATCAAAGTGCCTTTGCAGGGGCATTGGGCCACGCAGGATGACGTGTTCAAAATCGAGACGGTGGATGCGCTGGAAGCCAAACTCAGCGCCGCCGGGGTCGGTTTTGAGTTTCACCGCTACCTGGCCTACCACGGTTTTGCCAACGAGACGGCGCATGGCCCGGGGCGCATTGGCGTGACGCAATACGACGCGGTGTGGGCGCAGCGGGCCTGGGACCGCACTTTGCGCTTTTTCGGAAAGAACCTGTGATGAACCGCCCCGAGCATCCCATGGCCGCCCGACATGGCGTGAGCCGCCGCACCGCCTTGGGTGCAGCCGTCTCTGCGTTGGCCGCGCCCGTCGCCATGGCCCAAACCGCTTGGCCTGGCGCCGGCCCGATCAAACTCATCGTGCCCTTTGCGCCGGGCGGCTCCACCGACGGCGTGGCGCGGCAGATTGCCGATGAGCTGCGTTCGCGGCTCGGCCAGACCGTGGTGGTGGACAACAAGGCTGGCGCGGGCTCCACCTTGGGCACCGGCCTGGTCGCCAAGGCCGCGCCAGATGGGTACACGCTGCTGGTGTCGGTGATCAGCGCCTCGTCGGTTGGCTCCACACTGTACCGGGGCCGGCTCGATTGGGACCCGGACAAGAGTTTTGCGCACATCGCTGACATTCTGCGCACACCGTATGCGCTGATGGCCAACAAAAACGCGCCGTATGCCAACCTGGCGGAGTTTGTCGCTGCCGCCAAACGCACGCCCGGCATCAGTTTTGCCACCTCGGGCATCGGCTCGATCCCGCACCTGGTGATGATGCGTTTTGCCCAGGCGGCCGGCATCACACTCACACACATTCCCTATCGTGGCGGCGCGCTGGCCGTGACCGACGCCATTGGCGGGACCGTTCCCTTGGTGATGGACGGCCTCGCGGCGGCAGTGCCGCACTTGCGCTCGGGCGCGCTCAAGGGCCTGGGCGTCACCAGCCCGGCGCGCAACCCGGTGCTGCCGGATCTGGCCACTTTTGTCGAGCAGGGTTTCAAAGACACGGTGGTGGAAGGCTGGGCCGGCATCGCTGCGCCTGCGGGCACGCCGAGGCCGATTTTGGAGAAGCTGGCCGCGTCGATCAAGGAAGTGATGGCGCTGCCCGCGATGCAGGAGCGCTACAAGGCGGCCTCGTCCACCTCCGGCTCGCTCTTGCTGGACGACATGCAGAAGTTTGTGCGGGCCGATGCCGAGGTTTGGCGGCCACTGGTGATTGCGTCGGGTGCTACGGTCGATTGAACCACCGGGCTGTCTGGCGGGATTGAAATCTTTTGGAGAAGTCATGAAAAAATTATTGGCCCCGTTTTTATTGGCTTGCGCGTCAGTGGTTTCAATGGCCCAGAGTGTGCCGTACCCGAACCGGCAGGTCACCATCGTGGTCGGTTTTCCGGCTGGCGGGCCAACCGACATTGCGGCGCGCATTCTGGCCAAACACATGCAGGGTGTCACCGGGCAATCGTTCGTGGTGGAAAACCGACCTGGAGCGACGGGCACGATCGCCGCCGCGCAGATGAAGCGTGTGCCGGCAGACGGCTACACCCTGCTGGTCAACTCCATCGGTACCTACGTCACGGCGCCGCATTTGCTCAAAGGGCTGGCCTTCGACCCGCGCACGGATCTGGACTACATCAGCCTGGTGTACGAAGCGCCCAATGTATTGGTCACCGGCCCCGCGCGGCCGGAGCGCACGGTGGTGCAGGTGCTGGAACTGCTCAAAAAGAACCCTGGCAAGGTCACTTTTGCGAGCTCGGGCAATGGCGCGTCAGACCACCTCTCGGCAGAGTTGATGTGGCAACAAACGGGCACTGAAGGCTTGCACGTGCCCTACAAAGGCGGCGCACCGGCGATGAACGACACGTTGGGTGGGCAGGTGGATTTTTTCATGACCAACATCAACGTGCAGTTGCCGCACATCCGCGCCGGGAAGTTGTTCCCGATTGCCATCACCGCGCCCGAGCGCTCGCCCGCGTTGCCCAATGTGCCGACCTTTGCCGAGCTGGGCATTCAGGGCATGGAAGTGGCCGGCTGGCAAGCGCTCACAGCGCCCAAGGGCCTGCCCGCCGATGTGAAAAAGAAGCTGCATGAAATGGCCGTGGGTGCGATGAAAGACCCTGCCAAGGTGAAGATGCTGACCGACCTGGGCATCAAGATCGTCGCCAACTCGCCAGAAGAATTTACTGCATTTCAGCTGCGTGAATATGAGCGCTGGGGCAAGCTGATCGCAACACGCGGCATCAAGGCCGATTGAGCCGCGATTGCAGCTTAGCCAAAACTCCGCGTTTCACTCACCGGGTCATCGTGCCGGTGCCGGCCGGCAATGGCCGCAGCGATGGGGATGGACGCACCCGCTCGGGCGAACAGCGGCAAGGTTCCCAACGGTGCCGTGATCGCATGGGTTTGACCGGATTCAAAACGCTGGCCGGTGTGGAAATCAAACCAGGCGCTGGGGCCATTGGGTCCGCCCGGCAAATAAACCGTGCGGCTGGTTGACCCTTCACGAACCACCGGCGCCACCAGAAGGGCGCTGCCAAGCATGAAGTCGTCGCAGTCGGCCAGGCAGTTTTCGTCGTCGGGGAAGTCGTAAAACGTCGGGCGGATGATGGGTTCGTGCTGCTGTGCAGCGCGTTCGAAAAGTGACCACAGGTAGGGCATCAGCGTGTAACGCAGCTTGATCGCCGCTGCCACGTGCTGGGTGACCGACGGGTGCAGCCAGGGCACGTTCACGGTGCCATCGGCCTTCCAGGAGTTCATCACCATGCGCGGGTTGAGGCAACAGGCCTGCACCCAGCGCACGAAGAGTTCGGGCGAAGGTGAGGGGCCGAAGAAACCGCCAACGTCATGGCCCACGTTGAAAATGCCCGAGAGGCTCATTTGCAAACCGGTGCGCAGGTTGCCACGCAGGTTTTCCCAGTTGGTGGTGTTGTCGCCGCTCCAGGTCTGCGCGTAGCGCTGCAGGCCGGGCGGGCCGCCACGGGTGACGGTGAACACAGGGTGACCAGGCTCGTGCGCCGCCTGCGCTTCAAAAGTGGCGCGTGTCATCAGCAAGGGGTGCAAGGGGCGCGCACGGTGCATCGGAATGGTCTGGCCAAAACCGTGGCAGGCCGCGTTGTCGGCCATGATGGCGTATTCGTTGTTGTCGTTCCAGCCGACGTCAATGCCGAAGTCAAGCACCTGCTTGCGCAGGCCGTCTTGCCACCACTGGATCGCCGCCGGGTGCGTGAAGTCGAGGTGCGAGCCCACGCCATCCCAAAACTGTTCGACAACCGGTTTTTGGGTCTTTGTGTCCTGGATGAAACCACTTTGGGCAAGCACCGTGCCATACGCCGGATGGTCGTCGAGCAGACACGGCTTGATGTTGGCCACGAGTTGCATACCGGCCTTGTGGAAACGCCTGTTCAATGTTTTCGGGTCGGGGAATTTGGCTGAATTCCAGGTGAAGACGTAGCGGCGTTTGCCGCGCGAGGAATAACCCGAGCCGTAATGGAAAGCGGAGCAAGGCACACCTTCGGCTTCAATGCGGGAAATAAAGCCGTCCAGCTGCGCCTGCGCATCGGGCGCATCGGCCAGGCCCATGGCGGTTTGCGCGAAGCCCAGCGACCAGCGCGGCGGCAAATGGGTGCCGCCAATCAGGCGCAGGAACTGTGCGATCACCTCACCGGGCGAGGCGCCGGCCATCAGGTAGTAGTCCAGGTCGCCGTCGTCAATCTCGACGTAGCGGTACAGGCCGTGGTAGTTGTCGTGTTCGCAACCGAGGTCGAACGTGCAGGCCGCGAGGGTGTCGTAATACAGGCCAAACCATTGGCCAGATGCACTGCGTGTGAGCACAAACGGCCAGTGTTTGTACAGCGGGTCGCCGCGCTCGGGGTCATAACCGAGCGAATCCATGGCCAGAGTGCGCAGCCGCCGCCCATGCAGGTTGAGCGGGCCGGTTTTGTCGCCTAGGCCGTAATAGCGGTCGCCAGGCTCGCGTTGCAGGTAGTGGCGTACGGCACCCGTGCGGCTGCTTGCGAAATACGCAGAGGTGGCGCGGTCGCACAACAGTGGCTTGCCATCGGCAGTGTGCCAGTTGAGGGTCAGGGGATTGGGATTCAGCGTGACCGACAGCCCGCTGGTTTGCACGGTAACGCAGCCGTCACGCTCGGTGATTTTTGCCTGCGGACAGCTGAATCCGGCGAGGTCATCGCGCTCGCGCCCGCTCCAGGCGACATCTTCGCGGGGGCCTTGAGCCGGCACGGGTGCGATGGCCCACGTGCGCGGCTCGCGGTAACCGCCAGCGGGTTTGAACCGCACCCGAAACATCGTCTCTTCCAGCGCCTGGAGCTGGAAACTTGCGCCGTTGGCGAATTCGATAGCGACCCCGTGTTGATGGCGGGTTACGGCGCCTGAAGTGGACAGCGGGTTCATGCCATCAGACCCTTTTCCCGTTTTGGTCAAAACAATGCAGGCGGCCACTGGGGAGGCCGAGTCGCACGGTGTCGCCCCCTTTGATGGTGGTCTGCCCGGCACAGACCATCTCGAAGGGCGCTTCATGCGGCGTGCCTTGCCCGACCACGCCATGCAGCAGGCTGCTGGCACCCAACTGCTCGACCTGGGAGACATGCAGGGTGACCGGGCCATCCGGGCCGATTTCGGCGTGTTCCGGGCGGATGCCAATGCTGTGGGTTCCGGTTGGCAACTGAGCAGCGATTGTCTGGTTGGCTGGCAACAGGGCGACAGGCAGGAAATTCATGCGTGGGCTGCCGATGAAGCCGGCGACAAAGGTGTTCACCGGGTGGTTGTACAACTCCAGCGGCGCGCCAACCTGCTCGACTTTACCGGCGCGCAGAACGACGATCTTGTCGGCCATGGTCATGGCCTCCACCTGGTCGTGTGTGACGTAAATCATGGTGGCTTTGAGGCGCGCGTGCAGGTCGCGGATTTCAGCGCGCATGGAGACGCGCAGCTCGGCGTCGAGGTTGGACAGCGGTTCGTCAAAGAGAAACAACTTGGGCTCTCGCACGATCGCACGCCCAATGGCCACACGCTGGCGCTGGCCGCCCGAGAGCTGGGTGGGTTTGCGCTGCAGCAGTTCTCCCAAACGCAGAAGGGTGGCTGCGGCGCCGACCTTGGCGTCGATCAGCGCCTTCTCCATGCCGAGGTTTTCCAGGCCGAAAGCCATGTTGTCGCGCACGCTCATGTGCGGGTACAGGGCGTACGACTGGAACACCATGGCGCAGCCGCGGTGGGCGGCGCTCACGTTGTTGACATTCTGACCGTCGATCAGCACCTCACCCGAGGTAGCTGCCTCCAGTCCGGATATGACCCGCAGCAGTGTGGATTTGCCACAGCCTGAAGGGCCGACAAACACGACGAATTCGCCATCTTGCACCTGCAGGTCAATGCCGTGCAGGATGGTTGTCTTGTCAAACGATTTGACGATGTGGTTCAGTGCCAGTGTTGCCATGGAATTTTTTTATTTGACGCCCGCGCTGGCGATGCCAGTGGTGATGTATTTCTGCAGGAACGCAAAAACCAGCGTGATCGGAATGAGCGTGATGACCGTCATCGCCAGCAGGTAATGCCATTGGGTGTTGAGCTCACCCTGGAAGGAGTTGAGCGCCAGCTGCAGGGTGAAAAACTCTGATTTGGATAAAACGATCAAGGGCAGCAGAAAATCGTTCCAGCGCCACATGACAGAGAAAATTGCCAGCACGGCAAGCGCGGGCGCGGCCAGCGGGAGGATGATGCGCCAGTAGATGCGCCATTCACTGGCGTGGTCCATGCGGGCGGCTTCGAGCAGTTCGTCCGGGATCGTCAGCATGTATTGGCGCAGCAGAAACACACCCGTGGGCGTGGCAATCGCCGGCAGAATCACCCCCCACAGGTTGTTGAGCAGCCCAACGCTGTTGATCACCAGAAACACTGGCACCAGGATGATGGTGGGCGGAATCATGAGGGTGGCGATGATCAGCAAAAACACCGCTCGCTGGCCCTTGAACTGGTACTTGGACAACGCAAACGCGGCCATCGAGTTGATCAACAAGGTTAGCAACGTGGCGACCACGGTGATGAACACGCTGTTCCACAGGTACGTGCCAAAACTGAACTTGGCAAAAATATCCGTGTAATTGCCCGGCGAAAATTTCAGTTCATCGATGGGTTTGCGGTCATTGATGTTGACGCGGATTTGAACCTCGGGTTTGGCCGGGTCCACCATGGTGGCCATGATGCCGATGCGCTGCACTTGCGCCATTTCACGCAGTGCGCCTGTGCCATCTTTGGTCAGGTACAAGGGCAAAGGTTTTTCATGCCCGGCCACCACCACGGATTTTTGGCTGTAGGGCAGGAACGTGGGTGGAAATTGGGCAAGGGCGCTTTCGGTTTTCAGCGAAGACATCACCAGCCAGAGGATGGGCGCAAACATGGTGAAGAGGCCTACAAACAAATAGGCGTAGCTCACCCAGTCGGTCCAGTCCGGCTTGTCGCGGCCGTGGGTGTTGGTCAGGAATCCGGCAATGGACATGGTTTACTTGGCCCTCTGGCCGGCTTCATTGGCGCGGGTGAGTTTGAGTTGCGCAAATGTCAGCAGCATCAACCCCAGCGCAAGAATCAACGACGCAGCCGCAGCGAGGCCATACAAATGGATCTGCTCGGCAAAACCGGTTTGGTAAATGAACTGCACGATGAAGGTGGTGGCCGAGCCGGGCCCGCCGCCGGTGAGCACATAAACCTCGTCAAAAATCTGCACCGCGCGGATCATTGCCAGCACCAGCACAACGATCAGATTCGGCATGAGCAATGGCAAAGTGATGCGGCGCAGGGTTCTCCAGGGCGAAGCTGCATCCATTTCAGCGGCTTCGTACATGTCTTTGGGAATCGCCTGCAGGCCCGCCAGCAGGATGAGTGTGTAGAAACCCATGTGGGCCCAGATGGACACAAAAACCGTCCAGAAAAAGGCCCAGCCGGCGTCGGTCAACCATTCGATGGGGGTCGAGCCGATGGCCACCAGGCCCGCATTGAAAACGCCCTGACCCTGCAGCAGCCATTTCCAGATCAGCGCGACAACGACTGGTGACAACAACACCGGATAAAAAAACACACCGCGCCAGAAACCCCGGCCGATGATTTTGCGGTTCAACACCAGCGCAGTTCCGAGTGACAACAGCACCATCAACACCACCTGGATAAGGCTGAATTTGGCGGTATTGAAGATGGCGCGCCAGAAGATGTCCTTGCGGCAGGTCTGGATGTCAAAATAATCGCGGCACTCGAGCAGAATGCCGAAATTTTCAAAGCCCGTGAAGGGCCGCTCAAAAGGCATGAGCTTGACGCCGCCGGTTCCCGCGTAAATGTAATTGATCAGGATGGGCAGAAACGTGAAGACGCCAAACACCAGCAAATTCGGCCCGACGAACAGCCAACCCAGGCGGTGGAACCCCAAAAACCGCTGACCCAGGCGGAACAACGGCTCAAACAGGTTGAAAAACAGGCTCAGGACGCGAAACATGGGTAGCAGTTTAATGTCTGCTTGTCAAAATTTGAATCCAAAAGCAAAACGGCCTGCCTTTTCGGGCAGGCCGTAAGGTGCTCACATCAGGTTTACTTTTGCGCCTGCTTGACCGCGTCCTGCATGTCTGTGTTGATTTTCACCAAAGCTTCGTCGGTGCTCATCTCGCCAACAATTGCCTGCGTCACCCGGGTCACTGTTGGCAGCATGATGGCCCGGTTGAACTTGTAGCCCTGAAACTGGAACGCCGCTGGCGCCAGGCTGGCAACACCGCTGCTGAACACACCGAGCGCCGCATTGACGGCCGGCTGTGCAGCGGGGTATTTGACCTTGCCAGCCAAGCCAACGTGGGCCGGAATGTTGTTGGTGCGGCCGATGAAATCGGCATAAGCGGCTTCCGAGGCCATGAAATCGAGAAATGCGCCGACTTCTTTGGGTGATTTGCTGGTCTTGAGTGCAACCCAGGCCGAGCCGCCGGGAATGCCAGAGCAAGCGGCCGGGCCGCAGGGGTTGGGCACGGCGACCCAATCGAATTTGTTGCCGATGTCTTTTTGCAGGCGGTTGATCTGCCAGCTTCCCGAGAGCACCATCACGGTATTGCCGTTGATGAATTCGCCAATCGAATCGGCATACGAGGACCCGCCTGAGCCAGCCCAGACCTCCTTAAGCATGGCACCGTCTTTATGCCAGGCGACAAACTTGTTGACCGCGGCCTTGTAGCCGTCGTCAATAACCAGGTTGCCCTGCGCATCAAAAATCTTCGCGCCATAACTGATGGCGGGGCCGGCAAAACGGTGGCCTGAACGGTCCCAGGCCATGGGCGCCTTGGTTTTGGTGGCTGCTGCCACTTTGCGCGTGGCATCCACCCATTCTTCCCAAGTCGCCCTGGGTCCCGGAAGCGCCACCTTGGCTTGCTCAAACAGGGTTTTATTCACGTAGGGGCCCGTCATCGTCAGCTGCGTCATGAAGCCATACAGGCCACGGTCGCCGGGGGTGGGGCTCAGCCATGCGGCGGTTCCGCCAAAACTTTTGTCCCAGTAGCTGCGGTCTTTCACATGGGCGGAAATGTCGAGGTAGTATTTGGACAGGCCACCCAGATCGGTGACGCGCGCGATGTCCGGGCCTTGCCCAGCGGCCAGTTGAACCGGCAATTGCTCAACAATTGACTTGTAGGGCACGACGTCCAGAATGACTTTGGTGCCGGGGTTCGCGGCTTCAAAACGTTTGGCCTGCTCGGCCGTCACGTCGCATTCAATGCCGTCCTGGTAACACATGACACGGATATCGGCAGCAGACGCGACAACGGGGGCAAACAGCATTGCCGAAGCGAGCGCCGCCAGGGCATTTTGGGGGAATTTGGATAACATGATCGTGGTGTCCTTGAAAGTCGCAAAGGGGTGTTTGCTCACGTCTGGATGGTAAAACAATTTATGTTGGGTTCCCCTATCGTTTGTACTAGTAATCCATGTGAATGACTTATCAATGACTTTTGATTTTCAGGAACAACTCTTGAGCCCCGATTTATTGCGCTTCAATTCGGGCGAAACGGTTCAATTGGCGCGCCAGTGGCCGTTGCGGCGCCAGGAGGTGCTCGGGAACGCCATCACGCTGGCCTACGGCGACTTTCCGCCCGTGCCCGCCTATACGGCCGGCATTCAATTGCACATTGCGCCGGTTCGACAATTTTCCGGCGCCGAAGGTGCTAGTTTGTTGACTATGAGTGTGGGGGTTGACGCCAGGCAGGCGTTTTTGATGCAAGTGTTTGTGCCGGCAGGTGCTGCTGCGATGCCTGTGATCTTGAGCGGCGACGCCTGTTGGCACTATGCGACTGACCAGGTCATTGCCGAGGTATTGCGTCGAGGCATGGTATTCGCCAAATTCAACCGGGTTGAAGTGGCCGCAGACCCAGGTCCACTGACCGGCACCGCAGAACCAGGGTCTGCCCAGAGCCCGCACTTTGCGTTGGCCTGGTGGGCCTGGGCGTATCACCGGGCGATTGACGTGTTGAGCCGCCTGGAGTTTGTCAACCCGGCGGCCATCTCGGTGGTGGGCCATTCGCGCGGCGGCAAAGCGGCATTGCTGGCCGGGGCCACCGACGAGCGCATCGCGCTCACCTGTGCCAACAATTCGGGGGCTGGAGGTGCCGGGTGTTTCCGGATTCAAGGAGCAGGCGCTGAAACCCTGGGCGATGTACTGGAGAAATTTCCCCACTGGATGAACCCCGCGCTCAAGCCATTTGTGGGTCGTGAGAACGAGTTGCCGTTTGACCAGCATTTCCTCAAAGCATTGGTTGCACCGCGCGCCTTGCTCACCACAGAAGCGCTGGACGACCATTGGGCCAATCCCTCTGGCACCTGGCAGACACACCTGGCGGCTGTCAAGATTTACGAGTTGCTTGGCGCCAAGGCCAAAATTGCTTGCAAGTTCCGCCCGGGTGGGCATGACCACAATTTTGCCGACTGGTGTGCGTTTCTGGATTTTGCCGATCTGCACTTGGTGCGCGCGTAGCCCATCCTATGCCGCCAAGGGCTGCAAGGTGCCAAAGGTGCGCCGCGAGTAGACCAGGCCTTCGCCTTCCCGGCGGTCAAACGACAGAACCTTGCCAATCAAAATGTCGTGGTCGCCGGCTGGCACGATTTGTTGGAGTTCACAGTCAAACCACGCCACGGCATCGACAACGCGCAAGCGCCCCGTGTTGGTTCTGGCCGCACGCAGCCCGTCAAAGCGCTCCTGGTGATTGCCGCGTGTGAATTTGAGAGCCACGTCTTTTTGATGCCGGGCCAAAACGTTGATGACGTACCCGCCGCCTTGAAGAAATGCGGTATGGCTGGTGGACGTTCTGCGAATGCTCCACAAAACGAGGGCAGGCTCCATCGATACGGTGTTGAATGAATTGCAGGTCATTCCGACATCTTTACCCTGATACTGCGCGGTGACCACGGTCACGCCGGTGGCAAAACTTGCCATGGCTTCTTTCAACGCGATACTCATGGCACCTCCTGGCCTGCGGCAAGTGTCCACAACTCATACCAGGTTTCGCGATCCAACTTTACTTTCAGGCAATCGGAAAGATTGGCCATGCGGCCGAGGTTGTTGGTGCCCAAAATCGGCAGAATGCCAGCGGGGTGGGCCAGCAACCAGGCAACAGCCACGGCATCTGCGCCCACGCCAAACGCCTGGCCAATGCGCTGCAACGCAGGAAGCAGCCGCAGGGCCGCGTCGCCGCTGCCCATAAGCGCGCCAGCAGCCAGGGGCGACCATGCCATGGGCGGCGCTTTGAGTTGCTGCGCCTGGGCCAAGCGGCCGTCGGTGAACGCTTCGCGCTGCAACAGGCTGATTTCGATCTGGTTGGTCACAAGCGTTTGGCGCGTGGCGGACTGCAACAATTGCCAGTCCCAAGGGCTGAAGTTGGAGACCCCGATGGCGCGCACTTTGCCGCTCCCTACCAGCGCATCAAGGCAGGCACCGGTTTCAGCCGCGTCCATGAACGGGTCGGGCCGATGGATGAGCAACAGGTCAATCACATCGATGCCAAGACGCATCAGAGAGTTGTCAACCGAGGTGCGGATGTGCTGGGCGCTGGTGTCGTAATACTTGACGCGCCGATCGGGAAACGCGTCTGTTTTGAGCATGATGTCGCACTTGGTGACGATCTGGATCTTCTGTTTGATCGCCGGCGCCAACTTCAGCGCCTCGCCAAACAGCGCCTCGCAGCGGTAACCGCCGTAAATATCGGCATGGTCGAAGGTGGTGATGCCTTGATCCAGGCAGATCTCGATTTTGCGCACGGCCGATTGGGGCGAAATGTCAACGCCGTCGCCCATGCGCCACGCGCCGTAAACAAGGCGGCTGAAGGCGGGAAGTTGGGGAGCCAGTTGAATGGTCTGCATGTCAGCGTCTGGTTCCGTTGCCCAGCGGGGTGGCGGGTGTTTGAGAAGGAATGCGGCCGTAGACTTCCGGCAGCGAGCAAGTTTTGAGCTTCGGCAACACTTTGCTGCCAAAAATCTCGCATTCGTCCAGGTGCGGATAACCCGAAAAGATGAATGCGCGAATGCCCATCTTTTGGTAGCGTTCAATTTTTTCCATGACTTGATCGACGCTGCCCACCAGGGCCGCGCCGCAGCCCGAACGCGCGCGGCCAATGCCCGTCCACATGCCTGGCTCGATGAAGCCGGAGTTGTCGGCCTGCTCCCGGTTTTTGGCCTGGATCGCCACGCCAAAGGTTTTGGCGTCCAGGGCGCGTTCGCGGATTTTGCGGCCTTCCTCGTCGTCCAGCATCGAAACCAGTTCGTTGGCGTATTCACGCGCTTCCTGTTCGGTGTCGCGCACGATCATGTGCACGCGCAGCCCGTAGTCCAACACCCGGCCATGGTGGGCTGCGCGCTCATGCGCGGCCTTCATGCGCATGGCGATATCGGCCTCGGCCTCGGGCCACATCAGGTAGACGTCGCAATGGGCGCCGCACAGGTCCAGCGCGGGCGGCGAATAACCACCGAAGTACAGCAGAGGCCCCCCGTTTTGCTGGTAGGGCCGCACCGGGTCGGTGGTGAGGGTGCTGATTTTGTAGATTTCTCCGTCGTATTTGATTTCGTCGTGCGTCCAGGCCTGGCGCAGAATTTCCACCACTTCCCACGAACGTTTGTAGCGGTATTCGTTTGACGCGGTTTCTCCGGGAAAGTCGGACGAAATCACATTCAACGTGAGCCGGCCTTTGAGCATGTGGTCCAGCGTTGCCACTGTGCGCGCCAGCATCACCGGTTGCATCTCGCCGCAACGGATGGCGCCGAGCAGGTTGATGCTCTCTGTGAGTGGTGCCATGGCGGCGACAAAACTCAGCGTGTCCTGGCCAACCTGGTACGACGATGGGCACAATATGTTCCGGAAACCCAGCGCATCCGCCCGTTGGGTGATGCGTCGGGTGTTTTCAAAGCTGCTGCGCAAGTCGCCCTGGGGCACGCCCAAATGCCGGTAATCGTCCGAGCACAATGGGGCAAACCAGGCCACTTCAGCGGCATTGACGTCTTCACTTTTGACTGGCACGACGGCCATGGGCAGGCTCCTTGGTTTGGCTTATCGGTGGTTGCGGTTCGAGTTGGGGTGTTCAAGTTTTGGTAGAGTGTAGGAATAGTATATGAATTCGTCAACCCTTATTTCAGAAAAGAGTAGCGCCAACCTGCCGCTTGCGCAACCCAAACCCTTGCCCCTGTTCATTCGCGCCAGTGAGTTGCTGACACGTGAAATCGCCGCAGGCCATTGGCAAAAAGGCGAACGCCTGCCCACCGAGGCCGAGCTTGCCAGGCTGCTTGGCATGGCCGTGGGCACCGTGCGCAAGGCGCTGGCCGAATTGGCGGCGCGTGGCCTGCTGGAGCGTCGTCAAGGTTCGGGCACCTATGTGCGGGGGCCCGGCAAGCAACGCAGCATTTATGAATTCTTCCGGCTCGAGCGCATCGCTGGCGGCGGGCTTCCCACTGCCCAACTGCTGGATTTCAAGCAAATGGCGCATCCACATGACTTGAGCGCGTTTGGGGCAGCCGCAGGGCCTGGTCAACCTGCCGGGCCGCCGCCGGCCGCCCAGAGTTACCGGTTGCGCCGCCTTCGCCTGCTGGACGACAAGCCGGTGGCGCTGGAGGAGATCTGGTTTGATGCACGCCATAAAGCGGGGCTCAAAGCGGCTGACTTGAGCGAGGCTTTGTACTTGTTTTACAAGGAGCAGCTGGGCTTCTGGATTTCGCGCGTTGAAGACCAGGTGTCTGTTGCAGCGGCGCCGCATTGGACCCCGAAAGACTTTTCGATGGCGCCGGGCCAGGCCTGTGGCTTGATCGAACGCAAGGCCTGGTCGGGCGCCAACAAGATCGAGGAATTTTCCAAGACCTGGTTTGATCCGCAGGCGGCGCGGTACACCGCCCGCTGGCAATGATCGATGCGAAACCGTCAACGACAGTGAAGGAGCGCGTGTGAAAGAAGTCAATTACGGCATGGTCGGCTGCGGCATGATGGGGCAGGAGCACCTGCGCAATCTGGCGCTGATCCCCGGCGCGCGGGTTGCCGCCATTTTTGAACCAGACGCGTCTATGCGTGAAAGCTGCCGCGCCTTGTTGCCCCGCGAGGCGCAGGTGCCGTTTGTCGATTCGCTGGAGGCGCTCCTGGCGCATGTGCCGCTGGACGCGCTGGTGATCACCAGTCCGAACCATTGCCACGCTGAACAACTGTTGCAGATTGCGGCTGTCAAACCCTTGCCGGTGTTGGTGGAAAAACCGGCCTGCACCCATCTTGCTGACGTGGCGCGTCTTCGCCAACTGGCGGCATCCTACCCGGCTCCTCTGTGGACGGCCATGGAATACCGCTACATGCCGCCGATTGCGGCTTTCATCGAGCAGGTGAAAAGCGCCAAACCAACCGGTGGCACGGCGATGTTGTCGATCCGCGAGCACCGCTACCCGTTTTTGGCGAAGGTGGGCGACTGGAACCGCTTTGAGCGCAACACCGGCGGCACCCTGGTGGAGAAGTGTTGCCATTTTTTCGACCTGATGCGCCTCATCATCGGGCGTGATCCGGTGCGTGTGTTTGCCTCGGGCGGCCAAAACCACAACCACCGCGATGAGACCTACCCGGCCGGGCGCCCCGACATTCTGGACAACGCCTTTGTCATCGTTGATTTTGGCCAGGGCCAGCGCGCCATGCTCGACCTGTGCATGTTCGCCGAAGGCTCGCGTTACCAGGAACACATCAGTGTGGTGGGCCCGGTGGGCAAAGTGGAGTGTTTCATCCCCGGGCCCACGCGTTTCTGGCCAGAAGCCACGCTGGGGCCTGCGCCTGTGGCCCAGCTCATCGTGAGCCCGCGCAGCCCGCAAGGCCCGCGCACGGTGGAAATCCCGGTTGATCCGGCACTGCTTGCGGCCGGTGACCACAACGGCTCCACGTTTTACCAGCACCAGCGGTTTTTCAAAGCTGTCGCTGCAGGCGGCGCGGTTGAAGTCAGTTTGACGGACGGGCTCAAGGCGGTCCTGATCGGGCTGGCGACGGAGCATTCAGCCAAAACCGGCGAAGCGGTAGACCTGACGCGGGGCGACTACGCGCTGGGGTGACGCCAATCGAATGTTGCTGAGTAATTTAGTTTAATATAATTTAAACAATAAATGTTGTATAAATTATATACTTAATTAGTCCCATTTATATAGCAATAAAGTAAATAAATTCGTGACTTAATGTCTGAAATATTTAAATATATTTAATTAAAATTAAATATTTTCAGGAGTCGCTGCTTTTCGTCCCCCCGCAAACCAGCTTCCACCCGCACCCACCAGCGCCATCACCCAAAAGGCGGGCACCATCCCGGCGGCAGCGCTGAAGGCGCCAAACACCATCGGCATCGTAACCTGGCTCAGGTTCAAAAACGTGGTGCGCACCCCAATCGCTTCACCGGTGCGCCCGGGCGGCGCCACCTGGTGGATCAGGCTGAGCAACATGGGTTGCGCGGAGCCGAGGCCCAAGCCCAGAAAAAACGCCACGGCCAGCAGGAACGGCATGGTCGTCAACAGCGGGAACAGGGCGTAACTCAGGCCAGCCGCGCCCAGCGCCGCAGACAAAACCTGCCATTCATTCAAGTAGCGGTTGACCCACGGCATGGAGAGGCGCACCACAAACGTGGCCACGCCAAAACTGCCCATGATCAGCCCGATTTGAGACGCCGGCAGTTTGATCAAGGCGCCATAAATCGGCATCATGAAGGAGAACATGTCCCAGCACACGTTGAAGAGCCCGCTGGCGATGAAGACGGTGCGCAGGGGTTTGTCGCGCAGCAGGTCCATCACGTGGGCACCTTCCGGGCGTGCGGCCACCTCACGCGCCGGTGCTGCGGTTTTTTTGCGCAGCAGCAGGGCCGCGAAAGTCAGCGCCGGAAACACCGCCAAAACCAGAAACGCCCGGGCGTGGCCCACGTGGTCAATGGCGAAGCCCACGATCACCGGCCCCAGTACGGTAGACACCGAAAACCCGACCGCCAGCCAGGTGTAGGCCTGGGTGCGCGTGGCCGGCGTGCTGGCGTGGCCTACCGCGTTGCTGACGCCAATGTGCAGCAGCATGAAGCCGGTGCCCAGAATGATGCTGGCCGCGCACAGCGTTGCGATGGAATGGTTGAAGAAGGGCAGCAGGCAGGCCACGGTGACACTTCCCGTGGAGATGAGCGCCGGGTTGCGGATGCCGACGCGGTCGGTCCAACGCCCCATGTGCACCGAGAGCACCGTCGGCACGATCGACAGCAGGCTCACCATCAGGCCCACCACAAACGGGCTGGCGTGCAGATCGATGGCAAACAGCGTCAGGCCAACCCGCCCGCCGGTGAAGGCCATGTGCACCATGATCATCAGGGCGATCAGGGCGATCACCTGCTTTTTTGCCGCGCCGGTCAGTTGCGCACCTGCGTGCCCTTCATCCATCGTTGCTTACTGCGAACAGAAATAGTGCAGCAACCGCCTAACGCTGCGCCTTGTCCTTCTCGTTTTGCGCTTCAATGCGCTCGCGCGCCTCCTGCCAGTCGGCATCGGTCCACTTGCGCAGCTCGTAAAAATTGCCGCCGTGCGCCAGCGCGCCACCGCCGTCCATCATGATGCTCTGGCCAGTGAGCCAGTCGCATTGGCCGGGCGCCATCAAAAATGTGGCGAGGTTTTGCAGCTCGCTCATCTGGCCCACACGGGCCATCGGGTTGTTCAACTTGCTGCGCGAGCCGGGCTCTTCACCGGGGTTGAGGCGTTTGCTCATGCCTTCGGTCGGGATCTCGCCCGGGCCAATGGCATTGAGCCGCACGCCAAATTTCGCCCATTCCACGGCGAGGGATTTGGTCATCACGTCCAGCCCGGCCTTGCTCATGGCCGAGGGCACCACATACGGGCCGCCGTTGTCGACCCAGGTGGTGATGATGCTCATCACGTTGCGGAAGGGCTGCCCGGTTTTCCATTGGCCAGCCTTGGCTTGCGCCACCCAGCGCTTGCCAATGGCCTGGGTCACATAAAACGAGCCGTGAAAAACAATGCCCGCGATGGCGTCAAAACCGCGTGGCGAGAGTGACTCCGTGGGCGCAATGAAATTGCCCGCTGCGTTGTTCACGAGGCCGGTGAGGCCGCCGCTTTCCCACAGGGATTCGACCATTTCCTCAACTGCTCCAGCGATGCGGATGTCAACCCCGAAGGTGTCGATGCGCCGCGTGGGGAACTTGGCGCGCCAGGCGTCGGCGGTAGCGTCACACACCTGTTTGCGGCGGCCGCAGATGGCGACGTCGGCACCCAGGCTTAAAAAATGTTCGGCCATCGACTGGCCCAGGCCGGTTCCGCCGCCGGTGACCAGAATGCGCTGGCCGTTCATCAAGTTGGGTTGGTACAT
>JANMMR010000393.1:0-2347 GCA_031373455.1 Rhodoferax sp. | reverse complement strand
ACGCCCAGCCCCAGCGCTGCGTACACCGTGCCCGCCAGTTGGCCCACACCACCGAGCACAACGACCATGAACGAATCGACGATATAACCCTGGCCCAGGTCTGGCCCGACATTGCCGACCTGGCTTAGCGCGCAACCGGCCAGCCCGGCGATGCCGCTGCCCAGCGCGAAGGCGTAAGTGTCGACCCGCGCGGTGTTCACCCCCATGCACGAGGCAATCGGCCGGTTTTGCGTGACGCCCCTTACAAACAGCCCCAGGCGCGTGCGGCTGATCAACCACGCCACAGCGCCCAGCACGGCGAAGGCAAAACCGATGATGATGATGCGGTTGTAGGGCAGCGAGAGGTTGCCCAGCACCTGCACGCCGCCGCTCATCCAGCTCGGGTTTTCAACGCCGACGTTTTGCGCGCCAAAAAAACTGCGCACAAGTTGCTGCAACATCAAGCTGATACCCCAGGTGGCCAGCAGCGTCTCCAGCGGGCGGCCATAGAGGAAGCGGATCACACTGCGCTCCAGCGCGGCACCCATCAAGGCCGAGGCGAGGAAGGCCACCGGCACCGAGGCCAGCAGGTACCAGTCAAAATAGGCGGGCAGGTATTTCTGGAAGATGCCCTGCACCACGTAGGTGGCGTAGGCACCGATCATCATCAGCTCGCCATGCGCCATGTTGATGACGCCCATCAGCCCATAGGTGATGGCCAGGCCCAGCGCCACCAGGAGCAGGATGGAGCCCAGGCTGATGCCGCTGAACATGGCGCCCAAGCGGTCGCCCCAGGCCAGTGCGCCCTCCACGGTTTTGAGGGTGGCGTTCAAGGCCGCTTTCACATCGGGTTCGGTCTCGACCTTCAAGCGCTCCAGCAGCACGGTTTTGGTGCTGGCCTGGCCGCTTTGCGCGAGGAGCGTCGCGGCGATCAGGCGTTTGGATTTGTCAGCGCTGTTGAGCAGCACCGCCGCGCGGATCAGACCCAGCTGGTCTTTGAGCTGTGTATTCTGTTCGGCTGCGAAAGCCTTTTCAATCAAAGGCAGTTTCGCTTCGTCGCTCTCGTTTTGCAGCGCCTTGATGCCCTCGGCGCGCGTCTTGTCGTCCTTCGAAAACAGCTTGAGCGAGGCCAGGGCGGTGTCGATCTCGCCGCGCATGCGGTTGTTGTTGATCACGTCTTCGGCATCCTCGGGAACCGCCACTTCTGCGCCCGAGACCGGGTCAAAACCTTTGCCGTCGCGCACGATGAAGACCTTGTCGCCGGCCACCTTGACCGCGTCGTCGGACAGGGCTTTGAGGAACGCGGCAGTCTTGTCATCCGCGCTTGCAACCGCTTTTCCCAACGCTTCAATGCGCGCATCGGTCTCGCCAATGGCGATGCCCGTGGCTTCTGCGCCCGTCAACGCATGGGCATGGGCGGCCATCCAGATCGCGGCAAAAAGAAACAACTGGCGCATCAGCATGAAGCGGTCCACTCAAACAGCACACAAAACAAAGCCCGCGCTGAATACCTGACAACCCAGCACGGGCGTTGGGAGAAATCCGGGCGCGCGGCCAATTATGGCCGTCGCCCAGCGGGAGTTTTACTTCTTGGCCATCACCATTTTCGCCGGCTCGTCAGGCTTCTTGTCATTGCCTTCGATGTACGGGCTCCAAGGTTTGGCTTTCACCGGGCCGGGCGTCTTCCAGACCACGTTGAACTGGCCGTCGGCCTTGACTTCACCAATGAACACCGACTTGTGCAGGTGGTGGTTCTTGGCGTCCATAGTGGAGGTAATGCCGCTGGGCGCCTTGAAGGTCTGGCCGGCCATGGCGGCAATGACCTTGTCGGTGTCGGTGGATTTGGCCTTTTCAACCGCCTGCTTCCACATGTTGATGCCGATGTAGGTGGCTTCCATCGGGTCGTTGGTGAGCGCCTTGTCTTTGTGGCCAGCAATGCCTTTGGCCTTGGCGTAGTCGCTCCACTTCTTGATGAAGGCGTCATTGGTCGGGTTTTTGATCGACTGGAAGTAGTTCCAGGCGGCCAGATGGCCCACCAGCGGTTTGGTGTCGACGCCGCGCAGCTCTTCTTCACCCACCGAGAAGGCCACCACGGGCACGTCTTTGGCCTTCAGGCCCGCATTGCCCAGCTCTTTGTAAAACGGCACGTTGGAGTCGCCATTAATGGTGGAGACCACGGCAGTTTTGCCGCCGGCAGAGAACTTCTTCACATCAGCCACGATGGTCTGGTAGTCCGAATGGCCAAATGGGGTGTATTTCTCGTCGATGTCGGTGTCTTTGACGCCCTTGGATTTCAGGTAGGCGCGCAGGATTTTGTTGGTGGTGCGCGGGTAGACATAGTCGGTGCCCAGCAGCACCCAGCGCTTGG
>JANMMR010000362.1:0-7349 GCA_031373455.1 Rhodoferax sp. | reverse complement strand
CATCAGGGCCTGGGCGTCGAGTTTCCAGTCGGCGCACTGGGCGGCCACGGCAATCGGGTGGGTGATGTACGGCTCGCCGCTGTTGCGCAACTGGCCCAGGTGAGCCTCGTCGGCAAATTTGTAGGCCAGGCGCACTTCCTGGATGTCAGGCGCCGAGAGGTAGTCCAGTTTGGCGGTTAATCCGGCAAAACTGGCCGCAGCGGCGTTGGCGGCGGCCGGGCTCGGGCGTGCCGCAGCCGCCCGCTTGCCAGGCACGCGGGCGGGCGGGTTTGGCGGTGAATCGGCGGATTTAAGAGCGCTGCCCATGATCCGAATATAGCTGCCCGCCGAACCAATGCCTGCGTTTGTGGGAATGCCCACCAAAAGGCCAATAAAAAAGCACCGCAAGCGGTGCTTTGTTTTCCCCGGGTAGGGGCTGCCAGGCAGGCCTTTACAAAGGCACTTTCTTCAACATTTCGATGCCGATTTTACCGGCTGCAATCTCGCGCAAGGCGGTCACGCCCGGCTTGTTTTTGCTCTCGATTTTTGGCGTATGGCCTTGGCTGAGCATGCGCGCGCGGTAAGTGGCCGCTAACACCAGTTGGAAACGGTTGGGGATTTGCACAAGGCAGTCTTCGACGGTGATGCGGGCCATAAAAATCCTCTAAAAAACGAAGCTTGAGCGGTTTGGATGAAGCATGGAGACCTGGATGCGCTCAGGGAATGCCCAAAGTCTTGAAAGTGTCGGCCCGGGCGCGCCGTTGGGCCGCAAACTTGAGCCTTTGGGCGTGGACCACGGCCTTGAGGTCAAACAAGGCGCGGTCGAACAACTCGTTGATTATAACGAAGTCAAACCGGCTGGCCTCTGCCACCTCGATGGCCGCATTGGCCAGGCGCCGCTCGATAACGTCTGGCGCATCCTCGGCGCGGCGCAGCAGGCGGGCGCGCAACTCCTCCCAGCTCGGCGGCAGGATGAAGATGGCCACGGCATTGCTGAAGATTTTCTTGATCTGGATGGCGCCCTGGTAGTCGATTTCCAGTACCACGTCGCCGCCCTGGGCAATGCGTTCCTCGATCGCCTGGCGCGAAGTGCCGTACCGCTCGCCATGCACGTGGGCCCATTCGACAAAAGCGTCGGCCGCAACCATGGTTTCAAACGCTTCCGGCGACACGAAGTAATACTCACGGCCATGTTTCTCCTGCCCGCGCGGCGCACGCGTGGTGTGCGAGACCGACAACTGAACCCGCGAATCCAGTTCCATCAAGGCCTTGACCAGGCTGGATTTGCCGGCCCCGCTGGGCGCTGCGACTACAAACAGATTGCCGGGATAGTCCATGTTGGTCTATTCTATGTTTTGGACTTGTTCCCGCATCTGCTCGATCAGCACCTTCATGTCGACGGAAATGTGCGTCAGCTCCAGTGCGGCCGATTTTGAACCCATGGTGTTGGCTTCGCGGTGCAGCTCCTGGATCAAAAAATCCAGGCGTTTACCAATTTCGCCACCCTTCTTCACCAGGCGCTCGATCTCGTCCAGGTGGGAACTGAGCCGGGTGACCTCCTCGGCCACGTCGATGCGGATGGCAAAGGCAGTGGCTTCGGTCAAGGCGCGCTCTTGGGCCATTTGCGTCGAAATGTTGCTGTCGCCCAGTGCCAGGGCCTCGTTCCAGCGCTCCAGAAAACGCTGGCGCTGCTGCGCCACCAGTTCGGGCACCAGTGGCACGACCTTGTTGGCCAGCAGCCGCAGCTGGGCGGTGTGACCCTGCAGCATCTGGGCCAGGCGCTCGCCCTCGCGTTGTCGCGCCGACAACAAATCCTTCAAAGCGCGTTCGGCCAGCGGCAAAATGATGCCGCTCCAGTCGCGGTTGAGGCCCTGCTCGGATTGCGCCAGGCGCACCACGTCGGCCACGCTCAGCGCACCGGCCTCTGGCAGCCAGGCGCGCACGTTGTCTTGCAGTGCGTTGAGGCGCTGCAACTGTTTGGGCGTGGGCTCATTGACCGAGGCCGAGGCGCTGTCGATGCTGAAGGCCCGCACCTCGATCTTGCCGCGCTTGAGTTTGGTGGTGAGCAGCTCACGCATCGCCGTTTCATGCTGGCGCAGGTCTTCCGGCAGGCGGAACGACAAGTCCAGGAAGCGGCTGTTGACGGCTCGGATTTCAAGCCCCAACTGGGGGGCGCCGGGGCCTGGGGCGTCGGAGTCAGAACCCGTTTTGGCGGCGCTGTGCTGGGCACTGGCGTAACCAGTCATGCTGTAAACTGGCATGGAGACCTGTCAGGTTGAATTGGGTTGAAAAACGGGTAGATCGGCCCGCTTTTGCACCGGCCGAATCCACAGGCAGTGCAAACAGGGCCGATGCAAAGACGCAAGCAATTTTATGTCGAAGGCAAAACCAGCTCCATTACCGCCGGACACCATGATCGGTGGCTACCGCATTGTCCGCAAAGTGGCGGCCGGTGGCTTTGGCGTGGTCTACCTCGCTGAAGACGCCGAGGGCCAGAAGGTCGCCGTCAAGGAATACCTGCCGTCGTCGCTGGCGTCGCGCGAGGCCGGGGCGCTGGCGCCCACGGTGCCGCCGGAAAAGCTTTCGCTGTACCGCCTGGGACTGAAAAGTTTTTTTGAAGAAGGCCGCTCGCTCGCACAGATCTCCCACCCCTCGGTGGTGAGTGTGATGAACTTCTTCCGCGAGAACGAGACCGTCTACATGGTGATGAACTACCTCGAAGGCGCGAGTCTGCAGGACTTCATCATCACCGCGCGAGACCTGAAACAGCAAAAGGTGTTCCGCGAGTCGACCATACGCTCGCTGTTTGACGAAATCCTGCGCGGGCTGCGCATCGTGCACCAGCACAAGATGTTGCACCTCGACATCAAGCCCGCCAACATTTTTGTCACCGACGACAACAAATCGGTGCTGATCGATTTCGGCGCGGCGCGCGAGGTCTTGAGCAAAGAGGGCAACTTCATTCGCCCGATGTACACCCCCGGTTTTGCCGCGCCCGAGATGTACCGGCGCGACTCCACCATGGGCCCGTGGACCGACATTTACGCCATTGGCGCCTGCATCTACGCCTGCATGCAGGGCTACCCGCCCAACGAAGCGCCACAGCGCACCGACAAAGACCGCATCGCCGTCGCTCTGGCGCGTCTGCGCGGTGTCTACTCCGACAACCTGATCGAAGTGGTCGAGTGGTGCATGTCGCTGGATGCACTGTCGCGCCCGCAGTCGGTGTTTGCGCTGCAGAAGGAGCTCAGCCGCGAGGGCGAGCGGCGCTACACCAAACTTTCGGTGGGTGAAAAGGTGCGCATGCAGTTTGACACCATGGTCACCGACACCCGCAAAAACATCAAAAATGCGTCCGCGTTTGGAAACCGGGCGAAATGAAATTTTCTGTTTTCCAGATCAGCCGGCGCGGCAACCGCCAAAAAAACGAAGACCGCATGGGCTACTGCTACACGCGGGGCTCGGGCCTGTTTTTGCTCGCCGACGGCATGGGCGGCCACCCGGAAGGCGAGGTCGCAGCACAACTGGCTTTGCAGACCATTTCGGCCATGTACCAGAAGGCGGCCACGCCGCTGATTGAAGACGTGCAGGGGTTTTTGTCAGATGCGGTCATGGCCGCGCACCGGCAAATCCTGCGTTACGCGCTGGACCGCGGCATGGCCGACACCCCCCGCACTACCGTGGTCGCTGCGCTGGTGCAGGACGGCGCCCTGAGTTCGGTGCATTGCGGAGATTCGCGCCTGTACATGGTGAGGGCTGGCGCCTTGATGAGCCGCACCCGCGACCACTCCTACCAGGAGCAGAGCCATATCATGCCGCAGGGCAGTGTGTTGCCCTTCAACGGCAACCGCAATATCCTGTTCACCTGCCTGGGCTCGCCGACCAAACCGATCATCGATATCAAGGGGCCAGTGCCTTTGCACGAGGGCGACCGCATTTTGTTGTGCTCCGACGGTTTGTGGAGCAGCGTGCCCGATGCCGACATCCTGCAGCAAATGGCGGCCAAGCCGATCCCCGTTTCGGTCCCCGAGCTGGTTGACGCAGCACTGAAAAAGGCCAAGGGCACCAGCGACAACGTCACCGTGATCGCATTCGAATGGGAAACTCCGGCAGACGCGCTGCAGACCGCCGCGGACATTTCCACCGAAGACATTCACGACGGCGGTTTTGCCTCCACCTTGCAGATCGACCCCATGGCCGCCGAACTGGCCGACTTGGACGACATGGATGAAGCGGCCATTGAACGCTCCATCGCCGAAATCAACGACGCCATCAAGCGCTCTGCGGCGCGCAAGCGCTGAGCCTGCCGCCATCCTGGGCGTTTCCCCGTCAGCAATTTTCCCGAGGTTCACAACATGACTGAATTTGTCCGCGCCGGCGCGCGCGCTGCCAATGCCCTGCGCGAGGTGCGCATCACGCGCAACTACACCATCCATGCCGAGGGCTCGGTGTTGATCGAATTCGGCAACACCAAGGTGCTGTGCACGGCGTCGGTGGAGGAAAAAGTGCCGCCCCACAAACGCGGCAGCGGCGAGGGTTGGGTGACTGCCGAATACGGCATGTTGCCGCGCGCCACACACACCCGCAGCGACCGCGAGGCCGCGCGCGGCAAACAAAGCGGCCGCACGCAGGAAATCCAGCGCCTCATCGGCCGCTCGATGCGTGCCGTGTTTGATTTGAAGGCGCTGGGTGAACGCACTATCCAGCTGGACTGCGATGTGCTCCAGGCCGACGGCGGCACCCGCACGGCGAGCATCACCGGCGCGTATGTGGCCGCGAAGGATGCCGTGAGCAAATTGCTGGCCAGCGGGAAGATTGTGAAATCGCCCATCACCGCCCAGGTTGCCGCCATTTCGGTAGGCATCGTCCAGGGCACGCCGCTGCTGGACCTTGAATACATCGAAGACTCGGCCTGCGACACCGACATGAACGTGGTGATGACCGGCGCCGGCCACTTCGTTGAGGTGCAGGGCACGGCTGAAGGCGCTGCCTTTTCGCGCGAGGAAATGAATGCACTTTTGGCCTTGGCCGAAAAAGGCATTGGTGAACTGATGGTGTTGCAACACCAGTGACAGGGCATGAAACTCGTTTTGGCCTCCAACAACAAGGGGAAACTGGCCGAGTTGCACGCCATGTTTGCGCCACTGGGCGTCGAACTGGTCAGCCAGGGCGAACTGGGCATTCCCGAAGCGCCTGAGCCGCACCGCACCTTTGTTGAAAACGCGCTGGCCAAGGCCAGACATGCTGCCCAGTGCAGCGGCCTGCCCGCCGTGGCCGATGATGCCGGCCTGTGTGTGGACGCCTTCAATGGCTTGCCCGGTGTCGACACCGCGTTTTACGCGACCCAGTTCGGTTACGCCAAAGGCGACGACAACAACGTGACCGCACTTCTCAAGCAGATGAAAGGCATCCCAAACCGGCGCGCCGTCCTGGTCAGCACCCTGGTGGCTGTGCGCCACCCGCTGGACCCGGAGCCGCTCATCGCCGTGGGCCGCGCGGTGGGCGAAATCGCGCAGCAACCCGCAGGCAGCCTCGGCTTTGGGTTTGACCCGGTGATGTGGATCCCGGCACAGGGAAAAACCTTTGCTGAGTTGCCGGTGGCCGTGAAAAACAGCATCAGCCACCGTGGCCAGGCGGCGCGGGCGATGGTCGAGTTGATGCGCGCCAACTGGCAGCTTTCCGGGGCGTGATGTGATCCCGATCAGACCAGCCGACACCGGCCAGCGCGCTGACCCGAAGCATGACCGCAGCGCCCCGCTGCATGACATCGCTCATTACATGCGCCCAGGCACGCTGCAGCTGGCGGCCTTGCCTCCACTATCTCTCTACATCCACCTGCCGTGGTGCCTCAAGAAATGCCCGTATTGCGACTTCAATTCGCATGAAATGAACCCGGCAAACCTGCCCGAGCAGGCCTACCTGGAAGCGCTGCTGGCCGACCTCGACGCCGCCTTGCCGCTCATTTGGGGCCGCCCGGTGCACAGCATCTTCATCGGTGGCGGCACGCCCAGCCTGTTTTCACCACAATCGATTGACCGCCTGCTCGGTGACGTGCGGGCGCGCGTGCGGCTCACGCCGGATTGCGAAATCACCCTTGAAGCCAACCCGGGCACGTTTGAGAAAGACCGCTTTCGCGCATTTCGTGCGGCTGGTGTCACGCGGCTTTCAATAGGTGTGCAAAGTTTCAATGACACCAACCTCAAGGCGCTGGGCCGCGTGCACAATGCCGCGCAAGCGCTCGCTGCGGTGGAGGAGGCCGCACAGGCTTTTGACACCTTCAACCTTGACCTCATGTATGCCTTGCCCGGCCAGACGCTCGAGACCCTGGCGCACGATGTGGAAACCGCCCTGAAGCTCTCGCCGCTGCACATCTCCATCTACCACCTGACGATCGAGCCCAACACCCTGTTTGCCAAATACCCGCCGGTGGTGCCGCCCGACGACACGGCTTACGAGATGCTGGACCTGATCACCGACATGACTGGCGCCGCCGGCCTGCAGCGGTACGAAGTGTCGGCCTACGCGCGCGATGGCCACCGCTGCTGGCACAACCTCAACTACTGGCAGTTTGGCGATTACCTGGGGCTGGGCGCAGGTGCCCACAGCAAGCTGAGTTTTGCTCACCGCATCGTGCGGCAGGTGCGGTTTCGCGACCCCCGCGTGTACATGGCGCAGGCGCTGCTGGGCGCCTGTGTGGCGCAAGACGCTGACGTGCCGCGCCGCGACTTGCCGTTTGAGTTCATGCTCAATGCGCTGCGCCTTAAAAACGGCTTTGCCCTGGCGCAGTTTTCAGAGCGTACCGGTTTGGCGCTGACGGCGATTCAACAGGGACTGGACGAGGCCGAGAAAAAAGGCCTGATCGAACGGGACTTTGCGCAAGTCAAACCCACTGCGCGGGGTTTTGATTTTTTGAACGACCTGCAGGCGCTGTTTCTGGCCTGAAGGCCTGCCTGGCGGGTTTGGGCGCTAGACCACGCCCAAATTGGCGGGCTGCGTGCCGGCAAACAATGAAGCGCTTTCGCTGCCCTGAAAATCGGGCGCCTCGGGCCAAACCTGGCCTTCAATCTGCACCGTGGCTGCGAAGTCGGCTTCGCCGGAAGCGGCACCGTTGTCTTCTTCGTGCACGACCTGAACCGTGTCCATGAACGCTTGCGCTGGTTGATCTGCCATGGTCGCCCCTCCAAAATTTCGGTTGACAGCGCCAGTCTAGCAACAACTGGCACGCTTGACCACTGCCAATTTGTATCTGGCGGAAGCTGTGAGATTCGAACTCACGGAGGGGATAAACCCTCGCCGGTTTTCAAGACCGGTGCCTTAAACCGCTCGGCCAAGCTTCCATGGGCGGTATTTTAACGGTGTGCACCGGAATT
>JANMMR010000343.1:0-6326 GCA_031373455.1 Rhodoferax sp. | reverse complement strand
GGACGACGACCTGATCGCCCTGATCGACAGCGGCCACGTGAGCGGCGCCACGCTGGACGTGTTTCGCACGGAGCCTTTGCCCGCTGCGCACCCGTTCTGGAAACACCCGAAAATAACGCTCACGCCCCACACCTCGGCCCGAACCTTGCGGGAAGAGAGCATTGCGCAGATCGCCGGGAAAATTCTGGCGCTCGAGCGCGGTGAGCCGGTCGCCGGTGTGGTCGAACCGGGCCGGGGTTATTGAGCCATCGACTAAATGAGACTGAGAGACTGACATGAGCCTTCCTACCCGTGTGAAATTGGTCGACGTCGGGCCCCGAGACGGCCTGCAAAACGAGAAACTGCCGGTGAGCGCGGCGGTCAAGATCGAGCTGGTGCACCGCCTGCAGGACGCCGGGCTCAAGGAAATTGAAGTCACGAGTTATGTGAGCCCCAAATGGGTCCCGCAAATGTCTGACAACGCCCAGGTCATGGCCGGCATATCGCGCCGCCCAGATGTGCGCTACTCGGTGCTCACGCCCAACATGAAGGGCATGGAGGCCGTGCTGGCCGCGCCGCGCGAACACTGGCCCGATGAAATTGTGGTGTTTGCCGCCGCCAGCGAGGCTTTCAGCCAGCGCAACATCAATTGTTCGATCGAAGAAAGCATCGAGCGCTTCCGCCCGGTGACCGAAGCGGCCAAGGCCCAGGGCATCTATGTGCGGGGCGCGATTTCCTGCGCAGTCGGCTGTCCGTATGAGGGCGAAGTGGCTCCGGCGGCGGTGGGTCGGGTGGCCCGGGCACTCAAGGGCATTGGTGTGCAGCATGTGGGTGTGGCAGACACCATCGGCGTTGGCACGCCCTTGAAGGTGCAGCGCGCAATGGAGGCGGCCTTGGCGCATTACGCTCTGGACGACGTCTCCGGCCACTTCCATGACACCTACGGCCAGGCGCTGGGCAACACGCTGGCAGCCCTGCAGATGGGCATCTGGCAGTTTGACACCTCGGTCGCCGGTCTGGGTGGCTGCCCTTATGCCAAAGGCGCCACCGGCAACGTGGCCTCGGAAGATGTGGTCTACATGCTCGACGGCATGGGCATTGAAACCGGTGTGGATTTGCAGAAACTCATCGATGCCGGCAAATTCATCAGCGATTTTCTGGACCGCAAGCCCAACTCGCGCGCGTCCACCGCGCTCCTGAACAAGCGGGCGGGGTGAGCGGATGTGTGGCGCTGAGTTGAAAACCCTGCCAGAAGGCGTGCAGCGGGTTGCGGCCTTGTTGCAGTCCCGGCAACACGAGCACCTCCCGGTGATGCTGGACGACGCTGCCCGTACGGCGCAGCAGGCGGCCGATGCGCTGGGCATCGTGGTCGGCCAGATCGCCAAGAGCATCATCTTTCGGCGCAAGGCTGACGACGTGGCGGTGCTGGTCATCACCTCGGGCGACCGGCGTGTGGACGAAAAGAAGGTCGAAGCCCTGGTGGGAAAAATTGGCCGTGCCGACGCTGACTTTGTGAAGGCCAAAACCGGCTTCAGCATCGGCGGCGTGGCGCCGCTGGCACATGCCCAAGCGCCGGTGACCTTGATCGACCGCGAGTTGTTCCGCTTTTCGGAAATCTGGGCGGCAGCCGGCCACCCGCACGCCGTGTTCAGCCTCACGCCGCAGCAGCTGGAACACCTGTGCGCCGCGCCCGTGGCAGACGTGGTGGTAAACCTCTGAACTTCCATGGCTGACACCTTCACCACGCGGGCGGCTGTTCACGCCGTGCCGTCGCCCTGTATTGCCGTTTGCACCATGAACCCGGCGAGCGATTTTTGCGACGGTTGCCAGCGCACCATCGGCGAAATTGCCGCCTGGTCGACGCTTGGCAATGATGAGAAGCGCCAGATCTGGGTGCGCATCGGCCAGCGCAGGGCACGCGCCGCGGCGCTGCAGGCGTCGGTACCTGCAACCGCACCCGCAGACGGCAAAAATTGAAACCCTGCCAAGTCCTTCCAAACCCCGCGAAACCCCGTACCGCCCACCTGTGAAACACATCACCTTCTATTTCGACTTCATTTCCCCCTACGCCTACCTCGCCTTCGAGAAACTGCCGCTGGCATTGCAAGGCCACAGCTACAGCGTGAGTTACCAGCCGGTCTTGTTCGCCGGTTTGCTCAAGCACCACAAACAGCTCGGGCCGGCCGAGATTGCCGGCAAACGCGAGTGGACCTACCGCCAGGTGATGTGGCTGGCCCAGCAGCAGGGCACACGCCTGGTGATGCCAAAAACCCACCCGTTCAACCCGTTGGCGTTGTTGCGCCTGGCCTTTGCTGCGGTGCCGGGCGAAGTGGAGGGCGGCCTGCCCAACCGCTTTGTCTGCGAAACGCTCTTCCGTCACGTCTGGCAGTCGGGCCTGGACGCGGGGGACCCGGCGCGTCTGGCCCAGCTCACCGCGCAGTTGCAACCGGCGCTCGCTCTGGACGATGCGGCCGTGAAGGAGCGGCTCAAAACCAGCACGCAACAAGCCATTGACAAGGGCGTCTTCGGCGTGCCCACCCTGTGTGTGGACGACAAGCTGTTTTGGGGCCTGGACGCCTTGCCGATGTTGCGCGATTACCTGGACCAAACGCCCTGGTTTGCTTCAGACGCCTGGACGCAGGCCGGGCAGGTGGCGGTTGGCAAATCAAGAACCTGACATTTCAAGAGCCTGACATTTGTTAACATGGATATTAATTATTTGCTCAATTTCCCCGGGTTTTGCTAAAAATCAGAAAAAAAGTGAACTCAAGTCACGTGAAATGGGTGTTTGAAGCTATATTAAAGATAGCAAATGCCATGATGCCAGAATGCGACACACATGTTGTTGGCTGTTGTCATCCTTAAAAGCGCGGTTGAGCTGTCGTTGATGTTCATCGTTGGCCGCGGCGTGCTGGGCTTGCTGGTCGGCACCGGCCGCACGGGCAACCCCTTCTGGCAACTGCTTGACATCGTGGCCAGACCGGCGCTTTGGCTGACGCGGCGAATCAGCCCGAAAATTGTGCTGGACCGGCATATTCCCCTGGCTGCGGCCGGGTGGCTGCTGCTCACCTGGGTGCTGCTCGTCAAGATGAAAATCGACCTTTGCCTCGGCCTTGCTGCGGCGGTGTGCAAAGTGTCATGACACCCGCCGAAACGTCGGCTGGCGCACGCCCCCCGGCGCCCGTGCAATTGCCAGCCAAATACAAAACCTACTGGCGCAAAACAATCTGGTTGACCGGCGGCCTGTTGGGCGTGTGGTTTGTCGTGACATTCGTGCTGGTGTTTTTTGCCCGCTCCTTCAGCTTCAAGTTGCTGGGCTGGCCCTTTTCGTTCTGGGTCGCGGGTCAGGGCGCGCTGATCGTGTATTGCCTGATCATCTGGTTATACGCGTGGCGCATGAACCGGCTCGATGCCGCGTGTTCCGCTGCCGACGATCACACCTGAGCGTTCATGTTTGGCTCCAACAACCAGTCTGCGGCCGATTTCAGGGCCAGCCTGAACCGGGTCTACGCCTGGTACACCCTGGGCTTCATCCTGTTTGTGCTGGCAGTGGCCCTGCTTGAGCGCCGGGGCCTGTCCCGAAACGGCATTGGTTACCTGTTCCTGATCGCCACTGTGCTGGTTTATGCAGGCATTGGCCTGATGAGCAGGACCCACGACGCGGCCGAATATTACGTCGCCGGGCGGCGCGTGCCGGCTTTTTACAACGGCATGGCCACCGGGGCCGACTGGATGTCGGCCGCGTCCTTCATCAGCATGGCCGGCACCTTGTACCTGAGCGGTTATGGCGGCTTGGCCTTTGTCATGGGATGGACCGGTGGCTATTGCCTGGTGGCCCTGCTTTTGGCCCCCTACCTGCGCAAATTCGGCCAATTCACGATTCCGGATTTTCTCGGTGCCCGCTTCGACGGCAACATGCCCCGGGTGATCGGTGCTATTGGCGCGATCCTGTGCTCATTCACCTACGTGGTGGCGCAGGTCTATGGCATCGGTCTGATCACAACGCGGCTGACCGGACTTGCCTTTGAGATGGGCATCTTCGCGGGTCTTGCCGGCATTCTGGTGTGCTCGTTCCTGGGGGGAATGCGCGCGGTTACCTGGACGCAGATTGCCCAATACATTGTGCTGATCATCGCGTACCTGTTGCCCACCGTGTGGCTGTCCGTCAAACACACTGGCGTGCCATTGCCCCAATTGACCTATGGGTACACGCTGGAAAAGGTGACCGCGACCGAACAGGAGCTCCTGAACAACCCGAAAGAGATCGAGGTGCGCCAGTTGTTCATGGCGCGTTCACAGGAAGCTGCGGCCAAACTCAAAGACGTTCCAGGCGCGATGGTTGCTGACCGCGCGGTCGCCAAAAAGCGGCTGAACGATCTGCGCAATGCCAACGCGCCGTTCACCGATGTCCGGGTGGCCGAAAGCGCGCTTGCGGCGCTGCCGAAGGACGAGGAGTCGGCGCGCGCGGTGTATGCAGCAGCGCAAGTCTCCAACGCGGCGCGTGCCCAACCCCCAACGCCCCATGCCGAGCCCTTTGCTGGCGCGGACGAGCCCCAGCGGGACCATGCACGCAAGAATTTCCTGGCCCTGGTGTTCTGCCTCATGATCGGCACCGCCGCCTTGCCGCACATCCTGATTCGTTACTACACCACGCCGTCCGTGCGTGAGGCGCGGGAATCGGTCGGTTGGTCCCTGTTCTTTATCTTTCTGCTGTATTTCACGGCGCCGGCGCTGGCCGTGTTGGCAAAATTTGAAATCTACACCGTGCTGGTGAACACGCCGTTTGACCGCCTGCCGGAGTGGATCGCGCGCTGGAGCAGTGTTGACAAGACCCTGGTTTCCGCGGTAGACATCAACAAGGATGGCATCTTGCAACTTGCCGAACTCGCCCTGAGCGGCGACGTCATCGTGTTGGCCACGCCCGAAATCGGCGGCATGCCGTACGTGGTGTCGGGCCTGGTCGCAGCCGGGGGCCTTGCCGCTGCCCTTTCCACCGCCGATGGCCTGCTGCTCACCATTGCCAACGCGTTGTCCCACGATCTCTATTACAAGATTGGCAACCCCAAGGCCTCGCCCACCAACCGCGTGATGATCTCCAAGTTCCTGCTGCTGCTGGTAGCCCTGGCGGCGGCTTACGTCGCCGTGCACAAGCCGGCGGACATCCTGTTTCTGGTGTCGGCGGCGTTTTCGTTTGCCGCGTCTACCTTCTTCCCGGTGCTCGTGCTGGGTATTTTCTGGCGACGTGCCAACAAGTGGGGCGCTTCGGCCGGCATGGTGGTGGGCCTTGTCACCACGCTGGTTTACATGTGCCAGACGCAACCGTGGATGTATTCATTAACCCACCGGGGAATGTTGACGCCTGAAATCCTGCAAGCCAACATCTGGTGGGGCATCGAGCCGATTTCTGCCGGCCTGTTCGGCGTGCCGGCGGCGTTTTTGACGACCATTGTCGTGTCAATCTTGACACCGCCACCGAGCCGGGAGGCGATGGAACTGGTCGACTTTGTGCGGTTCCCACAAGACGGATCCCCGTTGAAAAATGGTGATGGCATGCGTTGAAACAGGCGGGTATGCAGTCAGTTTCAAGTCAGTTAATCGTCAGGTTTTGTTGGTTTCATGTCAGAGCACGGTCAGTGCTGCCACCCACAATCCAAGTCGGCCCTCATGGTGAGGACTCGTCAATTATTTGGAGACAAACCCATGGCAACTTCTGCAGTAGAAGCAAGCAGGCCAATGAGCGAGACGGAGAAGACAGTCATCTTCGCCTCCTCCCTTGGCACCGTATTCGAGTGGTATGACTTTTACCTGTTCGGTGTGATGTCGGCCATCATTGCGGCCAACTTCTTCTCCGCGCTGGACGAAAGCACCCGCAATATTTTTGTGTTGTTGGCTTTTGCCGCCGGTTTCGCGGTGCGTCCGTTCGGCGCTCTGGTGTTTGGCCGCCTGGGCGACATGATCGGCCGCAAATACACCTTCCTGATCACCATCGTGATCATGGGTTTGGCGACCTTCCTGGTGGCGTTTTTGCCGACCTACAAGACAGCTGGCATCATCGCCCCGATCATGTTGATCGCCTTGCGCATGTTCCAAGGGCTCGCCTTGGGAGGCGAATACGGCGGCGCCGCAACCTATGTGGCGGAACACGCGCCGCACGGCAAACGCGGTTATTACACCTCTTTTATCCAGACGACAGCCACAGTCGGCCTGATGCTGGCACTGATGGTGATCTTGGGAACCCGCACCTATTTTGGCGAAAAAGAATTCGCTGAATGGGCTTGGCGCGTGCCTTATGCCTTGTCCGGCATCTTGTTGGTCGTGTCCATCTGGATTCGTCTGAAGCTCAACGA
>JANMMR010000338.1:0-6812 GCA_031373455.1 Rhodoferax sp. | reverse complement strand
ACCGAGGTGTCAACCACAGTCGCCGTGACCCAGTCACCCACAATGCCGGGGCCGCCGAAGGCCTGGGTATTGAACACGCCGGTGAGCAGTGCGCCCACAATGCCGCCAACACCGTGCACGCCGAACACGTCGAGCGAGTCGTCAGCGCCGAGCATTTTCTTCAGGCCATTCACACCCCACAGACAAGCGAAGCCCGCCACGAAACCGATGACGATGGCGCCCATCAGGCCGACGTTGCCGCAAGCCGGGGTGATCGCCACCAGGCCCGCCACCGCGCCGGAAGCGGCGCCGAGCATGGAGGCTTTGCCGCGCATCAGGGTCTCGCCGATGCACCAGGCCAGCACCGCCGCCGCTGTGGCCGTGAAGGTGTTGACAAAGGCCAGGACGGCTGAGTTGCCGGCTTCCAGCGCAGAACCTGCATTGAAACCAAACCAGCCCACCCACAAAAGCGAGGCACCTACCATGGTCAAAGTCAGGCTGTGAGGGGCCATGGCTTCCTTGCCGTAGCCCGTGCGTTTGCCGATCACATAGGCGCCCACCAGGCCGGCCATCGCCGCGTTGATGTGCACCACGGTGCCGCCGGCAAAATCGAGCGCACCCCACTGCCAGATCAAACCGGCCTTGGCGTTCATCGCGTCAACCACTTCCTTGGAGGCGTAGGCGTCCGGGCCCATCCAGTACCAGACCATGTGTGCGATGGGTGTGTAGCTGAAGGTAAACCACAGGGCCATGAACAACAACAGCGCCGAGAACTTGATGCGCTCTGCAAAGGCGCCCACGATCAGGCAGCAGGTGATGGCCGCAAAGGTCGCCTGGAACGCCATGAACAGGAGCTCGGGGATGACCACGCCCTTGCTGAAGGTGGCCGCCATGGCGAACTCACCTTTCACCGGGTCGAACATGCCTTTCATGAACAGCCGGTCAAAGCCGCCTATATAAGCATTGCCCTCCGTGAAGGCGAGGCTGTAGCCGTAAATGCACCACAAGACGACGATCATCGAGAAAGTGACCAGCACCTGCATCAGCACCGACAGCATGTTTTTGCTGCGCACCAGGCCGCCATAGAACAGGGCCAGGCCCGGGATGGACATCATGATGACAAAAGCCGTGGCGACGATCATCCACGCCACGTCACCCTTGTTGGGCACGGGCGCTGGTGCCGCGCTGGCGGCCGCAGCTGGGGCGGGAGCGGCCGGTGCGGCTGCCGCAGCGGCAGCAGGTGCTGCCGCAGGAGCGGGCACAGCAGCCTCGGAAGCCGCTGGCGCGGGTGCGGCGGTCTGGGCGACGGCCAGGGCGCCTGCGCCCAGCAGACCCAAACCCAGCACGAAGGAAGCGATTAGTTTTTTCATGGTTGTGTTCTCAATGGTTGGGCGGCGGCTGGTTTACAGCGCCTCCTTGCCGGTTTCGCCGGTGCGGATGCGCACCACCTGCTCGAGGTCATAGACGAAAATCTTGCCGTCGCCGATCTTGCCGGTGCGCGCGGCGCCTTCGATGGCCTCGATGGCGCGCTCGACCAGGTCATCGGAAATGGCGGCCTCAATCTTGACCTTGGGCAAAAAATCGACCACGTATTCGGCACCGCGGTACAGCTCGGTATGGCCTTTCTGGCGGCCAAACCCTTTGACCTCGGTGACGGTGATGCCCTGCACGCCCATGCCCGAGAGCGCTTCGCGCACCTCGTCAAGCTTGAAGGGTTTGATGATGGCTGTGACCAATTTCATAGGTGCTCCTGTTGGTTTGGGGCGTTGCTCAGAAGCTGTATTTCAGACCCAGGTAAGCGCCGTTTTTACCGATGAAGCCGCTGGCGCCATTGAAGGTGTTGGTGTAGAAGGCCTGGTTGGCGTCTGTGCCCACCAATGCGCCGGTTACCGTGAGGCCGTTGCCGAAGTCCTTGGTTACGCTCAGGGCGTAGTCACCGTAGTCACCCACGTTGCCGGCAATGTTCGGGATGGTCTGGCGGCCAATGTGTGGCGTGAGTGTGAAGCCATTGCCCAGGTCAAAGTTGGCAGTCAAATCCCAATAACGGCTGCCGCTGCTGTTGATGTTGCCCAGGAAGTCGCCCATGCTCTGGCTGTATTTCAGGGTGAACATGGCAAACGTCAACGCGCCGTAAAACTCGTTGGTGTTGGCGTTGGAGAAGCCGCCCGCGCCCGGTGTGCCCACCGCGCCCGAGTCGTTGCCGGGGTACTGGTAGCTGATGAGGCCGACGTCGAAGCCGAATCCCTTGGCGATCTCGCCCTTGAATCCGCCATAGATGTCGATTTCAAGATCGCCCTTGGAGGCACCATTGAATTCCTTGACCCAGCTCACGTTGGAGCCCCAGGCACCCAAATAGAAGCCGCTCTTGTGGGCAAAGTCCACGCCGGCCTGCAGTGCCGGTTTGTAATTGGTCTGGGTGATGCCACGGAAGCGGTAGTCCGAGACGACGCCGACGTTGTAAGACAGGGTGTAGTCAGGTTCGGGCGCCTTGGTTTGAGCAACTGCGGCGACGCTCAACAGGGATGCAGCGGCGAGCAGGGAAAGCGATTTGACAGACATGAATAACTCCAGCAGGGTTGATGATGAAGGGAGTCATGCACAGAGCGTGCCAATGTAAGCAGGTGCGTATGCCGGCCAGGGCTCACCAAAACGTCGCCCCGCAAAGGCCTGAAAATTACCTTTTTGGTGCGTCGAAGTCGCGTTAGAGGGATGTGCACCAAATTGTGGCGCCGTGTCCGGTGCGGGCGATGCGCCGCCCTGCGGGGGCCCGGCCCAGGCTAGTGGAAGGCCAAAAGCGCCGTCAGAAGGCGTATTTCAAGCCAGCGGCCAAGCCCAAACGACTGCTGAACTCGCTGCCGGGTGCCAGATACAGGCTTTGGCCGGTTTGCGTGCCCAAGGCTGTGACCGAGAGCGACAACCCATTGGCAAAGGTCTTGCCCAAGGTCAATGAGTAGTCGGTAAACCCAAACGGCCCGACGTTGGCGACATCTTGCCGGCCCAGGCGCGGCGAGAGGCTGTAACCGTTGCCCAGGTCAAAGTTGGCGGAAAAATCCAGGTACTGGCTGGCCGGCGCAACCAGGCTGCCGGTCGCCGGCTGCAAACGTGCCGGGAGCAGGGTGTTGTTGACATTGCGGGCGTATTTGGCGGTGAACAGGCCCCAGGTCACCGCGCCATAGACCTCCTGCGGGTTCACCGTGGCCAGGCCGGGCGTCTGAACCAACTGGTTGTTGGCCAGGCCCAGGCGCTGCACGCCCACGTCGACCCAAAGTTTTTTGGAAAGCTCGCTGCGGTAACCGGCGTAGACGTCGAGCCCGGCCGTGGGGTCGGTGCCTTCGGTCCGTTCAGTGCGGTCAGAGGCGATATTGCGGTTCAAACGGATGCCCGATCCCCAAGCGCCCAAGTAGAGGCCATTTTTGAGGTTGGCGTCCAGCCCGGTGGGCAAACTGGCCCCCAGGCGCGTCCAGTTGACACTGCGGTCGCGCGCATCAAGCGACAGATCGCGCCCCGAATTGCCCAAGGCGTAGCCAGACAAACCCTGCGCTCCAGCCCCCGCACAGGCCAACAGCAGCGCGGCAAACACTGCGCTGTTCATCTCACCCACCGCTTTACGGTTCTTGTTCAGTCTGTTGTTCATGGCCTCTCTCCTGACCGCCACCCTGGCACCGGTTTGAATTCATTATGCACAGAACAGCAAAATAATTAAAGGTGATTTCTTCACGGTTGCCGTCAACCTTTATCGTCGGCCTTGCGTTTAGAATACTGTATAAACAATCAGTTGATCCGGTTGACTCGCAGCCGGTCAATCCCGGACCTTGTCACTGTCGGATTTTTCTTGAGCCTTTCCCTTGTTCAAAGCCGTGCCCTGCTGGGCTTGAGCGCCGCTGCCGTCACGGTAGAGGTGCACCTGGCCAATGGCTTGCCAAGCTTCACCCTGGTGGGCCTTGCCGACGTGGAAGTGAAGGAGGCGCGCGAGCGGGTGCGCTCGGCCATCCAGAATTCCGGCCTGGAATTTCCGCAAAACAAACGCATCACGGTGAACCTGGCCCCGGCCGATTTGCCCAAAGACTCGGGCCGCTTCGACCTGCCGATCGCCATGGGCATCCTGGCGGCCAGCGGCCAGGTTGACGCGGCGCGGCTGGCCGGGCATGAGTTTGCGGGCGAGTTGTCTTTGTCGGGCGAGCTGCGCCCGGTGCGCGGCGCCTTGGCCATGAGTCTGGCCCTGCACAGCCAGGCCACGGCAGCCGGCCTTGCCGGGAATCCCGCCGTCACCAAACTGGTGCTGCCACCGCAAAGCGCTGAAGAAGCCGCCTTGGTGCCCGACGCCCAGGTGTACCGCGCGCGCCATCTGCTCGATGTGGTGGCGCAGTTTTTGCCCGAAGCGGCCGAACCGGCGGGCACCGCGCCCGCAGCGCAGGCCGCCAGCGGCTGGTCGCGCATCGAGCCGGCACCCCCGCGCCCCAGCGCCCGGTATGCCGACATAGCCGACGTGAAAGGCCAGGCCGCTGCCAAACGGGCGCTGGAAATCGCCGCCGCCGGTGGCCACAGCATTTTGCTCACCGGCCCGCCCGGCTCGGGCAAGTCCATGCTGGCGCACCGTTTTGTATCGCTGTTGCCGCCCATGACCACACAAGAAGCGCTGGAAAGCGCCGCCGTGGCCTCGGTCGCCGGGCGTTTCACGCTCGCGCGCTGGGCTGAGCGCCCCACCGGCAGCCCGCACCACACCGCCAGCGCAGTGGCCCTGGTGGGCGGCGGCTCACCGCCGAAACCGGGCGAAATCTCCCTGGCCCACAACGGCGTGTTGTTTCTCGACGAGTTGCCCGAGTTCCCGCGCGCCGCCCTCGAAGCCCTGCGCGAGCCGCTGGAAACCGGCACCATCACCATCTCGCGGGCAGCGCGCAGCAGCGAATTCCCGGCGCGCTTCCAGTTGATCGCCGCCATGAACCCCTGCCCTTGCGGCTATTTGGGCTCGGCGCAGAAAGCCTGCCGTTGCACGCCCGACCAGGTGGCGCGCTACCAGGGCAAACTCAGCGGCCCATTGATCGATCGCATCGACCTGCACATCGAAGTGCCCAACATGCCTTCCGCCGAGTTGATGCAAGCCGCGCCAGGCGAGGCCAGCAGCGCCATCCGCGCGCGGTGTGTGGCGGCGCGCGAACGCGCCCTCACACGCCAGGGCAAAACCAACCAGGCCCTGCAAGGCAAAGAGATCGACAGCCACCTGCTGCTCGATGCGGCGGCCGCCAAGTTCCTCAACGTGGCGGCCACGCGGCTCGGCTGGTCCGGGCGCAGCACCCACCGCGCGCTCAAAGTCGCCCGCACCATTGCCGACCTCGCGGGCGCGCGCCTGACGCAGGTGACGCATGTGGCCGAGGCGATTCAGTACCGGCGGGCGCAGCGCGGCGCCACTTAAGTCCGGCCGGGCCGACGCCCTGCCGCTGTAAGCTACTATTTATATAGCAAACTATTGATATTTCATGTGACTTAAAGCCCTTATTTATCTAAAATATTTGAACAAAGCGGTTTTTGGCTCCAATCATACCCAATTTGGGGTTTATTGTTGTGGAAACTTCCATTCAAACCGAAAGTCCGCCTACCAACGCGACGCGCGGATCATCCCGTTCACACAGTATTTCGAAGGCCGCGCGGTTTTGCGTAGTGAAAGTGCGCGTGTTGGTGGGTGTACGCAGAGTCACCGTGCAACGGGCGATTTTGGAATTGAGGCAGGCCTTGGCGCCGCCCGGCGGGTTGCGGTAACAGAGGCCGGCAAACTTGGCGCTGGCGGCAGAGATTTGCACCTCAATGGCTACGCCGGCAGCGCGGGATGTGAACTGCCAGTCAAAGCCCTCTATTCGGGCGGACGCCCTGAGCCCGTCCACAATTGAATTGATCTCAAAGCGCTCCTGGCCCACGCTCAGAACCACCACGGTGACCTTGGGTGTCATGAAAGGGCCGAGCTTGATCTGCGCTGTGGCGCACTCCAGAAACACATCGGGCGCAGCGTCAAACCCGCAAACCTGCGCCCAGGCATAACGGTCGGTGTGTTGGCTGCCCCAGTTGTGGTTGTGGCTACCCACCCAGCTATCCACGTCCTGCGCCATGCCGTCCACGCGGATTCGGCCGCTGAACATGGCCAGAGGGTTCACACACAACGCCTTGGCTTTGGGAAAACTGCCGCTGTAGAGCCGCTCGGGCAGCAACAGGCTGGGCTGCTGGGCCGATTGCGTTGATTGCGCCGCAGTGGCCCAGGTCAGATCCCACGCCATGCGCTCGGTCTGGCCTCTGAACGCGCCCGGCAGAAGGCTGGACTGCGGCAGGCGCACAGCCAGGCCGGAAACGCCAAAACTGCAGGCACTGACAGGCACCTCGGTTTTGGCGGCGACGGTGTGGCCCTTTTCACCATCAAACCACATGGACCACAGTTCTCCTTGGGCCTCTTGCGGCCTGCCTTTGGGGCAAAAAATCGTGTGCCGGATCCAGAACGCCAACGGCCGGGTTGGGTGATTGGCACGCTGGAACCAGCTCTCGTAATGCCCACTGGCGCGGTCCCAGCGGCATGCGTCCCAATCGGTCATGGCAGTCTCCTTGATTTTGCAATAGGCACAGTGCGAACCATGCATTCTGGCCCGGTTCGTGTGAAGCAAAATGACGTCATGAGTCAAGGCGAAACGCAGAACAGACCCCATGACCGCCGTCTCGTCGGCTGGCTCTCGCTGGCGCAGTTGGTCAGCTGGGGCAGCGTGTTTTACCTGTTCGCGCTGGTGATGGGGCCGGTGGAGCGCGAGCTGGGCTTGAGCCGCGTGCAATCGTCGCTGGCGTTCAGCCTGTGTTTGCTC
>JANMMR010000328.1:0-2604 GCA_031373455.1 Rhodoferax sp. | reverse complement strand
CGCCAGCCGAACCGTGCGCGGCCCAGCAGCAACACGGCAAACGTGAGCCATGACAGGATGGCGAACACGGTTTTGTGGTCCCACCGGCGCACTGCCGACGCGCCATACAGCTGTTCTGAAAACAGCAGGGCGATGGCAAGTGTCGCGGTCAACAGCGCGAAGCCGGCGGCAACGAAGCGGAAGGTGAGCCGCTCCAGCATCAACAAGGGCACGCCACTGTCGGATTCATGCGCCATGCGGATGTCGCCTTCGGCCCGGCGCATGAACCAGCCGTGGGCGACCGCCACACCAAAAAGGCCATACGAAGCAATGCCGAAGGCCCAATGCAGGGGCAGCCAGAGCGACGCGCCCGGGTGCAGCGGGTTGCCCGGAAACAGCAGCGCCAACACCACCGCACCGGCGGCAAATGCGCTCATGGTCCAGCGCGTGCGCAGCTGGGGCACGAGCTGGCTTTCAATGCCGTAGAGCAGCGCCACCAGCCAGGCCGTCATGCTCAGGGCCGGCGCAAAACCGAAACGCGGCACGTCGCCCAAGAGCGACCACGCCAGCGCAAGGCCGTGCAGCAGCCAGGCGACGATGGCCGCAGGCAGCGCCGCCTTGGCGCCGCGTTTGGGCGCCAGCAAAGCCGAGAGCAAATAGGCTGCAGCAGCGGCGCTTCCCAGTGCCATTTCAACGGCCACCGGCATGCCGAGACCCGTTTGAGCGGCGCTGGGTAAAATCATGCCCACAGTTTAGCGTTTCAGTTTCTTCCGGGCGAAGCCAGCCTGCTTTGTCTGCCTACCTACCATGGCCTCCGCACTATCCGACAAACTTTCCCGCCTTGTCAAAGGCATCCGAGGCCAGTCCCGCATCACTGAAACCAACGTCGCCGACATGTTGCGGGAGGTGCGCATGGCCCTGCTGGAGGCCGACGTGGCCTTGCCGGTGGTGCGGGATTTCATCGCCCGCGTGAAAGAAAAAGCGCTTGGCCAGGAGGTGTTGGGCTCGCTGCAGCCCGGCCAGGTGATGGTCAGCATCGTCAACCGGGAGCTCGCTGCCACCATGGGCGAAGGTGTAAGCGACATCAACCTCTCGGCCCAGCCGCCGGCGGTGATCCTGATGGCCGGCCTGCAGGGCGCCGGCAAAACCACCACCACCGCCAAGCTGGCCAAGTACCTGATCGAAAAGCGCAAGAAAAAAGTGCTCACGGTCTCGGGCGACGTCTACCGGCCAGCTGCCATTGAGCAGCTCAAGACCGTTACGGCGCAGGCGGGCGCCGAGTGGTTCCCAAGCACGGCCGATCAAAAACCGGTGGCCATTGGCCTGGCCGCGCTGGACTACGCGCGAAAACACTATTTTGATGTTTTGCTGGTCGATACCGCAGGTCGCCTGGCGATCGACGAGGTGCTGATGCGGGAGATCAAGGACCTGCACGCCGCGCTGAACCCGGTCGAGACCCTGTTTGTGGTCGACGCCATGCAGGGTCAGGACGCCATCAACACGGCCAAAGCCTTCAAGGAGGCGCTGCCCCTGACCGGCATCGTGCTGACCAAAACCGACGGTGATTCACGCGGCGGCGCGGCGCTGTCGGTGCGCCAGGTCACGGGCGCGCCGATCAAGTTCTCCGGCACCAGCGAGAAGATCGACGGCCTGGAGGTCTTTGACGCCGAGCGCCATGCCGGGCGCATTCTGGGCATGGGCGACATCGTGGCTCTGGTAGAGCAGGTCACGGCCGGTGTCGACGTGGACGCGGCACAAAAACTCGCGGCCAAAGTCAAGAGCGGCGCCGGGTTCGACTTGAACGACTTCCTGGGGCAAATCCAGCAAATGCGGCAAATGGGCGGCCTCTCGAGCCTGATGGACAAACTGCCCGCCGGCATGGCCGCCAAGGCTGGACAGGTCGACATGAACCGCGCCGAGAAGGACATCCAGCGCAAGCAGGGCATCATCCACAGCATGACGGCGCTGGAGCGGCGCAAGCCCGAGCTGATCAAGGCCACCCGCAAGCGGCGCATCGCGGCCGGCGCCGGCGTGCAGGTTCAGGAAGTCAACCGCATGCTCAAGGAGTTTGAGCAGATGCAGGACATGATGAAGAAGATGAAGGGCGGCGGCATGATGAAAATGATGAAACGCATGGGCGGTATGGGTGGCATGAAAGGCATGCCGAAGATGCCGTTTTAGCCGCTTTGCAGGCCTTGCTTCGATGCAAGTTACGCATTCACAAGTTTGCTATTATAATAATAGCAAACTATTGAATATTCATGTGACTTAACTCCCGATTTTTCTCTAATTTCCGGATTTTTGGCGAAATTGACGTCAATAAACCCCAAATTGGGTATGATTGGGCGTCGAAAAGGTCCATCGACTGTTCTGCGGCGCCAAGCGCCAAACCGGTTCGGGAAATGGCCAATCCCCGGGGCTCAAGCGTTTTGGCTTTGCTTTCCTTGCCAAGCGAGTCGTGCCCAGTCCGACATCCCCGCACCCTTGGGCCAGCTTTCAAGTGTGCGAAAACACACGAAATGTTGTTTTTTTAGGGGTTTTCGTAAAGTCAGGGTTTTACCGCGCACGGCTGGTTACAAATGAAGCAGAAGAAACCGTAAAATTAACACAGGGGGAAATTGGAAG
>JANMMR010000304.1:0-5507 GCA_031373455.1 Rhodoferax sp. | reverse complement strand
CTCCTTCTTTATTTCGCTGCGCCACCCACCCCGACCTCACCGGCTTCGAAGGTCGTTCTTCAGCAACGGTTGAACTTCCCGCGCTTCCACCCGGATCAGGCCGGCGGGGCGTTCGGCGAAGCGGCATAAAGAAGGAGCTGGCGGCCCTAGGCCGCTGCGGGTGACAGCCGCGTAGCTGAGCGCCCCGTCGGCCTGATCCACCCCGAAGCTATAGGCCATAAACCGGAGATCCTGGCTGTCGCCATTTGCGCAGTCACCGGTAAGTGCGTTGCAACCCGGTATGCGGGGTGGACTAGACCCACTGTGGAGCTAAGGGGATACCCCTTCTCGCATGTTAACTTTTTTATAAAAATTGGAAAAAATCAATAGATTTGGACAATTTATCGCATTCAAGTCACGTGGAATATTAATAGTTTGCTATTTTTTACATAGCAAAAAACGAGCTCCCCGATCAGAGCGGGTTATAGGCGCGAAGCTTGAACGGTAAGACAGCGCCGACAGGCCATCGCGGTGCCAACCGATGGACGACCTGGCGTCGCTTGGCGATGCTATGCATGTCTGCCCGATCCACTCCCACGCCTATTTGCATGTCTGTTTTCTTCAACATCACACACACCACCCACTACCGCTACGCGCAACCCGTCACTCTAGGCGAACACCGTGTGCTTTTTCGCCCGCGCGACAGCCACGACCTGCGTGTGCTGGCGACCGACATGCAGGTTTTTCCGGAGCCACTGGACATCCGCATGATTCAAGACGCGTATTCCAATTCGGTGGCCCTGGTGCAGCCGCAGAGCCCGGCGACAGAGCTCAAGGTGGTGTGCACGTTTTCGGTTGAACACACCGGTGCTCCTTCGCCGGGCTTGCCGCTGCGGCCCTGGGCACAAACCTACCCGTTCGATTACAGCGACGAGGAGGAGCTGGTGCTGGCGCATTACCTGCGCCCGTATTACGACGACCCCGGTGGTGTGCTTGCAAACTGGGCCAGCCAATTCGTCTCCCCTGACGGCACCACCGACACCCTCCAGTTGCTGGTGGACATGACGGCCTTCATTCGCAATACCCTGAAGTACCAGGCCCGCTTCGACCCCGGCGTGCAAACGCCTTTTGAGACCCTTCAGCTACAAAGCGGCACCTGCAGAGACTTTGCCACGCTGATGATCGAGGCCATCCGCCACCTGGGTTACGCCGCGCGTTTTGTCTCGGGTTACCTCTATACACCGTGGCTAGATGGCGGGCCAAACGAGGTAGTTGGCGCAGGCACCACCCACGCCTGGGTGCAGGTGTACTTGCCCGGCGCGGGCTGGATTCCCTTTGACCCCACCAACAACCTGATTGGCGGGACAGACCTGATCCGTGTGGGCGTTGCCCGCCATGCCAGCCTGGCGCTGCCGGTCATTGGCTCGTGGGAAGGGTTCCCTTCGGACAACCTGGGCGAGCTGGTGGATGTTCAGGTGCGCAGGCGCGTTTGAACAAACGCCAGATGTTGCACAGAGCTTCGTCAGCGGCACTCGAAATTGCCTGCATCTTCCGGATTGCCCTGCCCTTTGAAGTGGGCATAACGGGGCCAGGCGCACAAAGGCCTGCTGCGGCCCGGGAATGCAGGGCCGGTGGCTGTCACGGCGTCCGGGGCTTTGCCGTTTTCGACCCAATCCACCAACGCCCCCAGCATGTCGAAGCGATCCAACGTGCTGCCACTGGCGCAGTGGCCCATGCCGGGCACCGCGAAGAGCCTGCTCGATTGGGCGCGCACCCGCTCCATGCCGCCAGACGCTTGCGCCATGCGCTCGTAGTAGTCCACCGTGTCAAGCGCGGAAAACCAGGGGTCGCCCCAGCCGTGGAAAAAAATCAACTTGCTGCCACGGCTGAAAAACGTGGACAGGTTGGTCCAGTAGGCCGTGTCGCTGACATGCCGCACACCGTCTACCGCCAGCGCATCCTGCATTTGATCGACGTTGATAGCCACGCGCGTGGCCGGTGCCACGGGGCTCTTGGCACCGGTGACCAGTATGCCGGGTATGGCGACTCCCTCAGCGGCAATGCCGCTGTCCCACGGGAACGGCGGATAGACCTGCGCACCCCGTGAATTTTTGGGTCCGGCGAATGCCTTTTTCATGGCGGCGACCTGCCCGGAGGACAGGCAGGTGTCGGTTTTTCCGGCAGAACACGCCAGCACGGCCGGATCAAATTGACACGCCTTCAGGTCCATGACCATCCCGTCTTTGAGGCCATCCTTGGCGTCACAGGCGTCGAGGATGGCATTCGTCACCAGCTTTTTGTCGGTTGACGAGTAGATTTTGGTGGGATCGGGTTGCCCGGCGCTGTCCCGTGGCGCAATTTCGTTGAAGGCCACGTTCGCCCAGGCCAGCCCCAGGTTGGAATGGCCGGTGCGCATGGCGGGTGCCCCCGCCACCACACCGTCAAATTCGGTCGAGTGGCGTGTGGCGGCCAGCATGCCTTCGCGGCCACCCGTGGAGCAGCCCACGAAATAAGAGCGCTTGACGGGCTGGCCGTAATAACGCGCAACGATGGCCTTTGCGGCTCGCGTCACCTTGCCAACGGATTCACTCGAAAAATTGATGGCAGATTCCTGATCCCGCATGAACGACACATCAAAAGCGCCGCCTTTATGGCCGCTGTCGTTGGAAATAACGGCAAACCCTCGGGCGAGCGCCGGCACCTCGGCGGTGGCTTGCGGGCCCAACGGAGGGCGGATGACCCCATTGGTGCCACCGCCGCCCTGAAACAGAAAACGCCCGTTCCAGCGGTCTGGCAGCGCAATGGTGAAGCCGATGGCATAGGGTTTGCCATCAGATCCGGTGCGTTGGTCAATGTCGCCGTCCACGCGGCAATAGGAAGGCAGCGCAACCGACACCAGATCCGGCAGCGGCGGCCTGATCAACACCGTGTTGGGTGCCGCATTCGGAACAGCGTCTGCCCGGGTGATGACGATCGCCGAGTCGGGAATGGCCAAGCCTTTCAGCTGCCCGCAGGAAAGCGCCGCAACGATGGTGGCGTCGACCGCTGTCTGCGCGGCACTGGGCCCAGCTGCGAATGGCAACGTCACGACGATTCCCAACACCGCTGCGCACCGAAGATTCCACCAATTCAATTGCTTCATGTCAGTCTCCTCAAGATGCTAATTTTTTGCCTCCGTCAGCGTAACACGGCCGCTACCCCTTGGCGGTTTTATGTCCACTCCTGTGGCACGAATACAGGCAGGAGATTAGCGCGAAGCTTCGAATACCGGCGGGCGCTTTTCCAGGTTGGCCTTCACCGCCTCCGCCTGCTCAGCACTTCCGATCAATTGCGCCTGCTCTTGTGACTCGGCCATCAGCAGCGCCGCGGCGGTGTCGTCTACCGAGCGGCTGGCCTGGTTCATGAGCCGTTTGGCAGCACGAATGGCGCTCGGGCTCTGCTGCGAAATGGCATGTGCCAGCTCGCGCGCGGCTTGCAGCGGGTCAGCGCATATGCGGGTGGCCAGGCCCAAGGCCACGGCTTCTTCTGCCTCCACCACGCGCGCGGTATAGATCAGCTCGCGTGCGTGGTCGTCGCGCACCAGGCCGCGCAGCAGCGCCATGCCGGCCATGTCGGGCACCAGACCCCATTTGAGCTCCATCACACTCATCTTGGTGCCCGGTGCCAGCAGCCGCACGTCGGCACCCAGCGCAACCTGCAGCCCGCCGCCAAAGGCCACGCCATGCACGGCCGCGATCACCGGCACCGGCAGGCTGCGCCAGCCCATGCCCACAAACTGCGGCCCGTTGGAGATGCCATGGGTTCGCGGCAGCAGGCGGTCTTCGGCTTTGGCCGTGCCTTCGGACGCGTTGGCCATGCCGGCAAAACGCCCCATGTCCAGACCTGCGCAAAACGCCTTGCCTTCGCCACAAAGCACCACGGCGCGCAGATGGGGTGTGGCTTCAAGCTGGCGGATGGCGGCTTGCAGCGCTGTGAACATGGCCACATCCAGCGCGTTCATTTTGTCGGCGCGGACCAGGGAGACTTCGGCAACGCCGTGTTGGTTGAGCTCGATGCGGACGCGGTCGTTCATGGTGGTGTGCTGCTGGTGGATTGGATTTGGCGGATTCTAGACAGATCGAAGAAAGCCAAAACGGCGCGATTCGAGGGTCACAGGGGCGCGCGGTTGCAATTTGGCCGCGTCGCGGGCAACATACTGCTGCGTGGCGGGGAAACTCCTACCTCGCCAAAATCCTGAGCCCCACCATCGCCCCATGTTTTTTCAGTGGCCCCAAAACCTTTGGTTGATGCTCGCCGTCCCCCTGTTGCCGGCCGCTTATGTGTGGCTGCTGCGCCGTCGCGGCAAACTGGCGGTGCGCTACAGCAGTCTGGGCGTGGTGCACGCTGCGCTGGCTCAGAGCCACTGGCGCCGGCATCTGCCGCCAGCCTTGCTGTTGCTGGCCTGCGCCGCATTGCTGCTGGCCGCGGCTCGCCCCGTGGCATCCGTGCCGCTGCCGTGGGCGCGCTCGACCATCATTCTGGCCATGGACGTGTCGCTGAGCATGCGCGTCGATGATGTCAAACCCACGCGCCTAGCCGCCGCGCAGGAGGCCGCCAAACTGTTCCTGAGCGACCTGCCCCGCAACGTTCACGTCGGGCTGGTGACTTTCGCTGGCAGCAGCCACGTGGCCCAGGCCGCCACGCTGGACCGTGCGCCGCTGGTGGCGGCCATTGATGGCTTCCAGATGCAGCGCGGCACGGCCATTGGCAATGCGATTGCGCTCTGCGTGGCGGAGCTGTTCCCGGACCACGGCATCGACGTCGGCGACTTGACGTTCGGCGGCGGCAAGCGTCCCAGCCGCGGCCTGAACGACAAGGTCAAACAGCCCAAGCAGATCACCCCGGTGAAGCCCGGCTCGTACAACTCCGCCGCCATCATCCTGCTCAGTGACGGCCGCCGCACCGTGGGCGTGGACACGCTGGAAGCGGCAAAGATGGCCGCGGACCGCGGCGTGCGCATCTACGTGGTGGGCCTGGGCACGGTGAACGGCGCGGCTGAAATGCCCGAGGGCATGTCGATCTACATGCAATTGGACGAAACCACCTTGAAGGAGGTGGCGCGCATGACCGGCGGCGAATACCACCACGCGGGCACGGCGGAAAAGCTGCGCAATGTCTATGAGACCCTGGGCTCCACCGTGCAGGTGCAGACGCGCGAGACGGAGCTGACCGGGCTGATCGCGCTGCTGGCGGCGCTGATGGCGATCACTGCCGCGGGGTTGTCGGTCGTCTGGTTCGGGCGGATCGGCTGAGGATCACGCCCGCCGTACACGACGGGTTCATTTCAGCGAGAACGAGATAAGCGTCCAGACGATCAGGGCGAGCTGCGTGACGTTCATGAGGATCGCGACGATGTGGAGACGGCGGAACCTCGCGATCGCGTCCGAGGTCCTGGACCAGTTCGAGAAGGCCACGCCGGACGTCGTGTGGTCGAAGGGCAAGCGCGTCTGGCGCAAACGACGCCCCGGGGATCCTGACGGACGACAAGT
>JANMMR010000284.1:0-2591 GCA_031373455.1 Rhodoferax sp. | reverse complement strand
GGGGTGTGGCTGGTGCAGGCGTTGGTGGTTTGCAAACCTATAACAGCGTTGCCTGGGGCGACGGCGTCGGCGCCGGTCCACAAAGCAGCTTGGTGAACGACCATATTGCCAACAACACGGCTGTTGTGACCAACGGCGCCTGGGTTGTGATTGACCGCTTCACCCACAACAACAACGTGATCACCGACACCGGTGGCTTCATGAATTCGGTGGCGATTTTCGCTACCGCTCATTTGGCAGCTGTTGGCGGTTTTGGCTTCGCTGGTTTGGATGTCCCTGGTTTGAATCCTGTGTTGTTCGACGAAACGCTGAACCAACCACCTTGCGCACCCCCGAACCCCAACGGCTCGGTCTGCGATGACGTGTTCACAACGCCTCCGCTTGAAGGCACCTTCCAGTTCTTCACCGATGCCAACGGCGCCCAGTACTTCATCGAGTTCCGTTTTGACAACGGCTCAGGTGGTGTTGTTGTAGACGGCGGCCTTGGCAAGGTCATCTACACCGCTGAAGGTCAGTCCAGCTTCGTGACCACCTCGATGCGCATCTTCACAGTGCCAGAGCCAACGATGCTCGGTCTGTTCGGTTTCGCCCTGGTTGGTGTGGCTCTGTCCCGCCGCCGCAAGCAGGCTGCCTAAACTCCAAGCGAGTTTCAGCACTCTCCCAAACGGCAGCTTAGGCTGCCGTTTTTCATGGGCGAATGAAAGTCGCGTGCAAAGCGCAATTGAAGTGGGCGTCTCCAGCCTTACACTGCATACCGAATGAGTTTTTCGAGCAAACAGCGCCTGGCCCTGGCGCTGATTTTCATCACCCCCGCGTTTTGGAGCGTCAACTACCTGGTGGCCCGCAAGGCGCCCGGCATCATTGAGCCACACGCGCTGGCCTCCTTGCGCTGGCTGATGGCCGGTTTCCTCTTTGGCTTGGGGTATTGGGGGCAAATATGGGGCCAGCGCCAGCAGATCCTGCAAGACTGGAAACATTACCTCGTGCTGGGTGCCCTGGGCATGTGGATTTGCGGCGCCTGGGTGTATGTGGGGGGGCGGACGACCGTTGCCGTCAACATCGCACTGATTTACAGCATTTCGCCGGTTTTGGTGGTGGCCGCCTCGGCACTGTGGCTCAAGGAGCGGGTCAGCCGGCTGCAGCTGTGCGGCGTGGTGATCGCCCTGGCCGGCGTGTTGCACGTGATCCTCAAAGGCCAGTGGCAAAACCTGGCGGCCGTGCAGTTTGTACCCGGCGACGGTTGGATTCTGGCTGCCGCCGTCGCCTGGACGGTCTACTCCGTGTTGCTCAAACGCTGGCACAGCCCCTTGGGCGCGAGTGCCCGCCTGGCCGTCATCGCCCTGGCAGGTGTGCTGGTGATGCTACCCTTCACCATTTTTGAGGCCGTAACCAACCCGTTGCCGGTGTTGACGCTGCCCGGCTTTGGCCTTTCACTGGCTGCCGCGCTCTTTCCCGGTTACGGCGCCTACCTCGCGTTTTCCGTGATGCAGCGCGAGCTCGGCGCCGCGCGCGTGAGTGTGGTCCTGTACTTGGGGCCGATATATGCGGCCGTGATCGCCTGGCTGGTGCTGGGCGAACCCCTGCAAATGCACCATTTCATCGGTTTGGCGTTGATCTTGCCGGGGATTTACCTGGTCAACCGCAAGGCATCTGTTGAGACACCGCTCGCGACAAAATAAACAGTGAAGTTAACAAGTTGACCTGAATCGGCAATTGTTAACATGGGTGTTAATTATTCTTGAAATTCGCGGAAATTTCCGGATTTTGATGAAAAATCAGGGATGAAGTCGCGTATTAATTGAATAGTTTGCTATTATTATAATAGCATCCAAACCGGCGCCCTCAATCAGGCCGCCATACCCAACCGCCGGCAAATCTCCAGAACCGCCGCCGACTGGTTCATGCAGTAAAAATGCAGGCCCGGCGCGCCGCCCGCCCGCAGTTGCTCGCACAAGTCAGCCACCACATCCAGGCCAAACGACTTGATCGACGCCGTGTCGTCGCCGTAACTCTGTAAGCGCAAGCGGATCCAGCGCGGGATTTCAGCCCCGCAGGCATCGGAAAACCGCATGAGCTGCGTGCTGCTGGTGATCGGCATGATGCCCGGTACGATGGGCACATTCACACCTGCGGCGTCGGCGTCTTGCACAAACCGGAAATAGGCGTCGGCGTTGTAAAAATACTGGGTGATGGCCGAGTGCGCGCCGGCTTGCACCTTGGCCACAAAGGCCTGCAAGTCGGCAGTGGGCGATTTCGACTGGGGGTGGATTTCCGGGTAGGCCGCCACTTCAATGTGGAAGTCGTTGCCGGTCTCTGCCCGGATAAAGGCCACCAGATCGCTGGCGTAGTGGAATTCACCGCCCGCGCCATAACCGCTGGGCAAGTCACCGCGCAACGCCACCAGGCGCTTGACCCCCATGGTTTTGAGCGTCGCCAATTGCTCGCGCACGGTGTTTTTGGTGGCGCCGACACAAGAAAAATGCGATGCCGCCTCGACACCTTCTTTCAAAATCTCGCCCACTGTGGCAAACGTGCCCGCCTGTGTGGAGCCGCCCGCGCCGAAGGTAACTGAACAAAACTCGGGCTTGAGC
>JANMMR010000263.1:0-2891 GCA_031373455.1 Rhodoferax sp. | reverse complement strand
GGTGTTCGCCGCAATCATGATGGTGTAGCCGTCGGATGGCGACTTGGCCAGGGCGACGGTGCCGATCTGGCTGCCCGCGCCTTCGCGGTTTTCAATGATGACGGTATGGCCGGTTTTTTCTGTGATGCTTTGTGCGACGGTGCGCGCCAGCACGTCGCTGCCGGTGCCTGCTGAATACGGCACGATGATTTTGATCGGCCGGTTGGGAAACGCGCCTTGCGCCTGGGCGAAAGTAGCCCAGCCGAGCGTCAGGCAGGCGCCTGCGATGGCGGCCAGCCGCAACAGTTGGCGGCGCGCTGCATGCTGCGCCGGTGCGCGGATGGACGGGGAATTGGTTTTCAACGGTTTCATGGTTTCTCCAGAAGCTTCCAGAAATCTTAATGGTTAGACAAATAAAGTCAACTGGGGTATTGACCGATAGATCTGGCGGAATAATAATAGGTAGACAATTAAAATGCAATCTCCAAAACCCTGGCAAACCTGAAAGATCCCACCCTTGAACTGGCCGACTGTGATTTACAACGAAGAGGTGATGCGCGAAGGGTTCGGCATTGAAGACGTTGGCATTACGCTCGAGGCCAAGCTGGCGTTTTTGGATGCCTTGTCGGGCACCGGATTGAAACGCATCACACTGGGGGCTTTCGTCAGCCCGAAATTTGTACCGCAGATGGCGCAATTTGAGGAGATGTTGCAGAAAGTGCAGCCCAAGCCGGGTGTGACCTACCTCACCTTCATCCACAACCAGAAGGCCCGGCAGCAGGCCCAGCGGTATGCGCCGCCGCTCACCGTAGAGCCGGATGTGTGCACGTTATTCATCGACATCTGCGACGTGCACCAGCGGCGCAACGTGAACCGCTCGGTTGAGCAGATGATGGCGACCTGGCCGGAAACCATTGCAGAGGCGAGTGCGCACGGCGTGCGGCAAGCGCGTGTGGGCATCGGTTCGGCCTGGGGCTCCAATTTTCTGGGCAAGTTTTCGCAGGCGTTCCGGTTCTCGTTCCTCGAGAAGCAGATATCGCTCTTGAATGCAGGCGGCATTGAAGTTATCGAGATTGGCCTGCACGACTCGCAAAGCTGGTGCCTGCCGCACGAGATCGAAGGCGATCTGCAGGAGATCAAGCGTCGCTGGCCTGCCGTGAAGCAGTTTCACCTGCACATGCACAACGCGCGCGGCATGGCGTTGCCGTCCATTTACGCAGCGCTGCGTTCTCTGGACCAAAGTGACACGGTGCTGATTGAAGGCACGCTGGGCGGCATAGGCGGCGGGCAGTTTGGCGGCAATGGCCGCGCCTGCGGCATGGCCGCCACCGAAGATTTGATGCACATGCTCGAAGGCATGGGCATTGAAACTGGCGTTGATTTAAACAAGCTGATTGAATGCGTCTGGCTGCTGGAGGCGATCATTGGCCGTCCGGCGTTTGGCCAGCTCGCAAAGGCGGGCCCCAGGCCCATGACGCCCCAAGATTTTTACGACCCGAACATGCCGGCAGTAGAAAGCCTGGAGGCAGCCAAACACTTCAGGTTCGGCCCAGCGGTCTACGAGAAGAACGCCAATTCACCCTGGAAACAACCGATAACCGGCCCGTATTTCCAGAGTTCGAAAAACTAAACACAACACGCCACACCAGGAGAAGATACATGGATTTCAGCCTTACCGAACAACAAATCGCCATCCGGGACTCGGTGCGCAAATACGCCGAGGCCGAGTTGTTGCCCAACTACCAGCGCTGGGACCGCACCGGCGAGTGGCTGACGCCGGATTTCATCGGCAAACTGGTCAACATGGGTTTGCTGCGGCTGCGGCTGCCAGAGAAATACGGTGGCCAGGGCTATTCGTTTGTGGACTGCGGCATCATCTGCGAAGAGATTGGCCGCTGTGACCACCAGATCCGTTACATCATCTCCAACGCGATTCACCTGGGGGAAATGGCTTCATCCATGCATCCGGACTTGCAAGAGGAGTGGATTCCGCGCATTGCCAATGGCGAGATGATGTCACTGGCCTTCACCGAGCCGCGCGGTGGCGCCGACGCCGGCAACATTGCCACCAAGGCGGTGCGGGACGGCGACGACTATTTGATCACCGGTGAAAAGACCAGTATCACGTTTACCGGTGTTTCCAAAGTGGTGTTTGTGTCGGCGCGTACGAGCAAGCCGGGTCCCAGGGGGCTGTCGTTCTTCCTGGTGCCAACCGACACCCCTGGCCTGACCACCTCCAACTTTGAGCGCATGGGGCAAAAACTGGACCGCGGCGGCAGCATGTTTTTTGACAATGTGCGCATCCCGGCGCGCAACATGATCGGCAAGGAGAACGAGGGCTTCATCTGGGCCATGACGATCATCGGCTACAACCGCAATTTTGTGCCACTGGCGTGTATCGGCGCGGCGCAGAAATCGCTGGAGGAAACCATGGAGTACCTCAAGACGCGGCAGATCATGGGCAAGTCCGCCTCCAAATGGCAAGGCGTGGCCAACGAGCTCGCCACCGAAGCAACCAAGCTGGAAGCGGCGCGCATGTTGTGTTACCGGGCGCTGTCGCTCAAAGACAAAGGCTTGCGCCACGATGCCGAGTCGTCCATGGCGAAATGGTTTGGCGTGAAAACTGCCAACGAAGCCCTGTACACCTGCATGCGGCTCAACGGCCATTACGGCTGGGCCAAAGACCTGCCGCACGAGCAGCGCCTGCGTGACTGCCTGGGCATGGAGTCAGCCGACGGCCCGCGTGAGGTTCACCTGGGCATCATCGCGCGGGATTTGCTGGGCAAAGAGTTCGCGCCGTTCTGACAACACTTCGCGACAACAATTGACATGGGCCCGCTGCATGGCTTGAAGGTGATTGAGCTGGCCGGCATTGGCCCCGGCCCGATGGCAGCCATGCTGCTGGCCGACAT
>JANMMR010000244.1:0-2047 GCA_031373455.1 Rhodoferax sp. | reverse complement strand
GCGCCCATGTTGACGGTGAGAAACACCGCCGAAACACGGCCCAGCATGGCGTTGGGCGTGACCGTCTGGCGCAGGGTAAGCGACGTGATGACCCACAAAATCGGCCCGAAGCCAAACAGGAAAAACGACACCCCGGCGAGTACCCCGCTGGGGAAAAACCAGGTCGCCAACATCACGGCCGAGCCCAGCACCGAGAGCAGCGGCCCCAGTTGCAAGGCACGGCCAAACGGCAGCGAGGCCACCACACGCGGCGCCACCAGCGCGCCCAGGATCATGCCGGCGCCATAAACCGCCAGCGTCACGCCAACGCCGGCAGCGTTCAAGCCCAGCACCCGCATGGCGTAAGGCACGTAGGCGGCCTGCAAGACAAACCAGGCCAGGTTCCAGGCCACTGCGGTCAACATGATCGGACGCAGCAACGGATGCTGCCAGACCAGGCGCACACCGTCTTTCAAATCCAGCATCGGATGGCGCGGCGCCACCGGCGCGCGGGCCGGCTCCTTGATGCCCACCAGCGCCACAGCTGCCGCCGCGGATAACACCGCCGCCAGCACAAACGCACTGGAGGCACCGGCCCAGGCGACCAGCGCGCCGGCCAGCGCCGGCCCGGCGGTGAAGGCAGCGCTGCGGGCCAGTTCGAGCCGGCCGTTGGCGCGCGCCAGTGCATCGCGCGCCACAAGGGAAGGCACGAGCGCCGGTGCCGCGACGCTGAAGGCCACGGTGCCGACCGCGCCGACAAACCCCAACACGGCCAGCAGCCACAGGTTCAGCCCGCCCGACACCAGCGCCGCCGTCAGCCCCAGCAGCGACGCGGCGCGCAGGGTTTCGGCCCAAACCATCAGTTGCTTGCGCGACAGGCGGTCTGCCAGCAGGCCCAGCGGTATCGACAAGAGCAAAAACGGCAGCGTCTGGAACGTCGCCAAGAGGCCGATTTCACCCGGCCCGGCGTTGAGCGCCAGCACGGCGACGATGGGCACCGCCGCCAGGCTGATTTGCTCGGCGGTTTGCGCGGCGAGGTTGGACCAGGCCAGGCGCCCAAACGCCGCCGGCAAGGCAGAGCCGCCCGGACCCTTCACGCGCGCGCCTGGCCAAACTGCAAGACGCCGTCGTCCACCTTGCCAAAACGCAGCAGCAGGATGTCTTTGGGGTAGTTTTGGTACAGGCGCCACGGCGCTTTGGAGCCTTGCTTGGGAAAGAGGTGCATGGAGCGGGCGAAATAGCTGGAGGAAAAATCCACCCAAGGCTGCTCGGCCACGCTGGCGTCGGTGTTGCGGGGCACCGCGTAGGCGATGCCTTTTTTCTGCATGTGGTTGAGCAGCCGGCACACGAACTCGCAGGTCAGGTCGCACTTCAACGTCCACGAGGCGTTGGTGTAGCCGAAGCTGGAGGCCAGGTTGGGAATGCCGCTGTACATCAGGCCCTTGTAGTTCATGGTTTTGGCCATGTCCTGCGGGATGCCGTCGACCGTGAGCGCCAGGCCGCCGAGCACCTGCAGGTTCAGGCCGGTGGCGGTGACGATCAGGTCGGCGTCGAGCTGGCGGCCGGATTTGAGCAAGACACCGGTTGCAGTGAAACGCTCGATATGGTCAGTTTCGATGGAGGCGCGCCCGGATTTGACCGCGTCAAAAAAATCGCCATCGGGCACCAGGCACAGGCGCTGGTCCCAGGGGTTGTAACGCGGCGTGAAGTGGGTCTTGATGTCGTAGTCGGGCCCCAGCGCCATGCGCACGCCGCCCAGCAGCAGGCTCTTCATCCTGGCCGGGTCGGTGCGGCACAGGCGAAACACGTACATGCCCAGCAACACGCGTTTCCAGCGGGTGAGGCCGTAGGCCAGCATCGACGGCAACCAGCGGCGCAGTTTGTTGGCCCAGGCGTCTTCGCTCGGGCGCGCCACCATGTAGGTGGGCGAACGCTGCAGCATGGTGACGTGGCTGGCTTTTTTGGCTAGCTCGGGAATCAGCGTGACGGCGGTGGCGCCGCTGCCGATCACCAGCACACGTTTGCCGGCGTAGTCAACCGCGTCGCTCCACTGCTGCGGGTGCACGAG
>JANMMR010000241.1:0-16053 GCA_031373455.1 Rhodoferax sp. | reverse complement strand
AACTACCATCGAAGCAAGCGGAAGAAGTGATGATGGTCGGCTTGCTGGCGCCGCGTTTGCTGCCGTCGGTCATGGTGGCAACCACCCAGGCTTCCTGGGTGCCCGCCAGGCGCAGGCGCGTGCTGAAGTTGTAGCTGGCTTGCGGCTCGGGCAGGCGCAGCTTGAGCGCACGGGTGTTCGGGTTCTCGGGCAAAAAGATTTCAATTTGCTCAATCTTCAACCCCGCCGGCGCTTTGATGGTGACTTGCAGAGGCACGGCCGAGCCAGTGTCTGCCAGGCGCGGGAAATCCATCACCACACCTTCGCCGTTGAGCTTCATGGCTTCGAGGTGGTGCTGGCGCACGTGGTCAATAAACGCCTGCGCGAATACGTCAGACGGCGCGGTCAGGATCGGCAGCGCGGCCAAAGCCAGGCAGGCGCGCCGCTGCGCCAAATGCCGCGAACCCTTTGTGGGCGGAGACTTCATTCCAGACATGGCTGTATCAATTCCAAAACTTCAAGGCCAGACAAAACCCCATCAGCGCAAGCTCAAGAGCGCCGCCACCACGTGCCCGATCTGCTCCTCGCTGAGGATGGATTGAGCCCGCACCGAGGCGTTGGTTCCCTCTGTGGTGCCAAAGGGCGGCATCATCGTATCAGGCTTGATCTTGCGTGCGTCGGTAACCCATTGGCGCAAAGCCGCCGCGTCGTACCGCGTGCCAATGCGATCAAACGGCGGGCCGAAGGTGCTGCTCAAATCGCGTTGGCCGGGCAAGGCGTGGCAGGCCAGACAATTGCCCAGCGTGCCGGTGGTGATGATCTGAAAGCCCTGCTCAGGTACACCTTGCGCACAGGCGGCGCTGGCTACGAGGCCCATCACATTTGCTGCCAAAAATTTCACACTGAAACGCATGGCGTCAATTGTGGCATTGCCCGGCGGACCTTGCAGCGCAGGGTCAACCGCGCTCCCACACGTCACCGGTGAGCAGGCCGGCGGGCATTCGCAGGCGATCACGTGCGGGGGCGTCATCGGCCAGTGTGGCCAGCCACCAGTCGGTGGTGATGCGCGCCACCAGGGCGTGGTGGGCCGAGTGCCGGTCACGCGACACCGCCTCGCGCGGAATGATTTCGGCCGCGCGGCCGGTTTGCCCGGCAAACGTCATGTGGTCCGCGTCTTGGAGCACCAGGTGCCCCTTGCGCCCGCCGGGCAGGGCGGCAAACACCTGCTGGCGCCGCTCTACGGTGTTGCCCACACCCACCACGTCGCCGTCGAGCGTGCCGGTGATGGACAACACCGGCCGGTCGATCGGTTCATAAGACCAGCGCGCCGGCATCTGCAGGGGAACGGCCGGCGAGAAGGCGATGAAAGCCGCCAGGCGGGGCTCGTCGGTCCGGCCGTAGCCGGGGAAGCGCTGCCCCGCCATCGCCAGCGTGGTCTGCGCGCCAAACGAATGCCCGCACATGCCCACTGCAGTCGGCCGCACTGCGGCCCAACGCCCCGAGCGCGCCGCGTGGCGCCGTGCGATCACGTCCAGTACAAACACCACGTCGCGGATGCGCGCGAGGAACTGCTCCACGTTGGCCACGCGCTGCAAGGCCGGCTGGTCTGTGAAAGTGGTGGTCACGGCGCGCACAGCGTCCAGGTCGCTGCCCGGGTGTTGCAGGTGCAGCACAACAAACCCGGCCGCCGCCCAAGCTTCGCCCCACACCGCGCCGCCATCGACCGTGCCGCCCAGCCCGTGCGAAAAAATCACCACCGGCCGTTCGCCGCCAAACCGCGATGCGTCCGGCCAGCGCGTTTTGACGGGCACTTCGCGTTGCCGCGCTGAGTCGACCCAGGTTTCCTCGACGGTTTCCGCCGCCGCTGCCTGCGAAAACGCGCGCATGTGCCAGCCCGGCAGGCTGCTGGCAAGTAGGGCGCGGACGCAGGCTCGGCGGTTGAGGTGCATGGGCTGATTATCAATATGGACGCGCGGTTTGAGTTATTTTGTAGACTATAAAAATAGTAGCAAACTATTGAATATTTTCGTGACTTGATGTCGATATTTTCATTAAAAATCGCAACTCGAGGCCAAAAACACCCCAATCAACCCCAAATTGGGTATGATTAGTTCGATTTTCTGACCCTTCAGTCCGAAGCCGCGTCCAGCACGCTGGCGGGCGGGGCGGGCGGTTTGCCGGTTGGGGCCACGAGCATGTAGAGGCCGGCCGCCACGAGCAGGGCGATGCCGATGAAGGCCAGGGTGTTGGGCACATCGCCCCACCACCACCAGCCCAGCAACAGCGCAAACAGCAAGCCGGTGTAACGAAACGGGGCGATCAGGCTCATCTCGCCGGCGCGCATGGCGCGGATCAGCAGGAAGTAGCCGCCGCTGAGCAACACACCGGCTGCAGCCAGCAGCGCCAGATGCGTCGCGGTGAAAGCCTGCCAGCCTTGAAACAAGCTGAGCACACCGGAGAGCAGGCTCACGGCCAGCACGGTGGAGAGGGTGATGAGCAGCGAGGGCACGCTTTGCGGGATCACACGGGTCATGAAATCACGCCCAGCATGCAGCACGGTGCCGCCAAGGCACAGGAGCGCCCAGGCGTTGAAGCCGGCCGCAGCGGGCTGCACGATCAGCAACACGCCGCCAAAACCCACCGCAATGGCCAGCCAGCGCGCGCGCCCCACTTGCTCCTTGATCAAGACCACCGCCAGCAGGGTGATGACCAGGGGCGTTGCCATGTTGATGGCGGTGGCGTTGCCCAGCGGCATGTGAAACAGGGCGGTGAGGTAAATCAACGAGGCGCTGGCATCGAGCGAGGCGCGAAACAACACACGCTTTTGCAGCAGCTGGGCAGCGGGCCAGGCGCCGGTTTGCGCGTTGCGTTTGAGCACGCCCATGCTGTGGCACACGAGCAGCATCAGCACAGAGGCAAACGCGCCGCGGATGAAGATCAGCTGCAGCGAAGGCAGCGAGGCACTCACCTGTTTGACGATGGCGTCATTGGCAATGAAAAGCGCCATCGCGACCGACATGTCGATGATGCCGCGCCGGTTGTCAGCAGTGGTCATGCAGCGACTTTAGCCCACGGCCATCAGGCTCGCGTTGCCACCCGCCGCAGCGGTGTTGATGCTCACCGAGCGCTCTGTGTAAAGGCGTTCCACGGGGATCGCCACTGGCCCGTTGCCGCAGGCTACAAGGGGAACAATCGGCCCGGGCAGGGTAGCCATAAACTGGCAAACCTCGAGCCGATTTGGCGCATCACCCTGGTGCAGCACCAGGTCAAACAACAAGCCGGGTTGGCGCCAGTCGTCCACCAGCGCAATGCGGTTTGCCTTCGCGCTGGAGTCCTTCGAGGCGGGCAACAAGTGCGCGAGCACCCCTGCGGCGGTGGCCGGGCAAACAGCGCGGCCGCCTGCGCCAAGCACGGCTTCCACCTGGCGCAAGAGCGCGTCGCCGGATTCCGCCAAGCACAACACGGCCTGCCGCGCTTGCAGCGAATAAACGTTGGATTCACCGGTGGGGCCGGGCAGGGCGGTTGACGGGTTCGATACCACCTTGCGGGCGGCTTCATCGGGTCGTTCGGCCAGCAGCCGCAACAGGTACAGCGGCCCGCCTGCCTTCGGGCCGGTGCCGGAAAGCCCTTCACCGCCAAACGGCTGCACGCCCACCACCGCGCCCACCATGTTGCGGTTCACGTAGATGTTGCCCACCCGGGCATGTTTGAGCACCTGCTGCACGGTTTCATCGATGCGCGTGTGCAGCCCGAGCGTCAGGCCGTAACCGGTGGCGTGGATCTGGTCGAGCACCCCATTCAGGGCACTGCGCGGGTAACGCAACACGTGCAAGACCGGGCCAAAGACTTCGCGTTCCAGCTCGGCCAGGCTGTTGATTTCAATCAGCGTGGGCGGGATGAAGTGGCCATGGCGCAGCGCTTCGGCCTGGCCGTCAACTTGCACGATGCGGTGCCCGCCAGCTCGCATGGCGCTGATGTGCTGCACGATGCCGGCGCGGGCTTCATCGTCGATCACCGGGCCGACATCGACTGCCAATTCACCCGGGTTGCCCAGGTGCAGCTCGCGCATGGCGCCTTCGAGCATGGTGAGTACGCGGTCCGCCACATCGTCTTGCACGCACAAGACCCGCAGCGCCGAGCAGCGCTGGCCGGCGCTGTCAAAGGCCGAGGCCAGCACATCCACCACGACCTGTTCCACCAGCGCGCTGGAGTCCACCAACATCGCATTCTGGCCACCGGTTTCGGCGATCAACACCACTGGCTGACCGTTTGCGTTGAGGCGCTGGCTCAGGGTGTGCTGGATCATCCGCGCGACTTGCGTGGAGCCGGTAAACACCACGCCTTGCACCAGCGGGCTTGTCGTCAACGCGGCGCCCACACTTTCGCCGGGACCGGGCAGCAGCTGCAAGGCGCCTTCACGCACGCCGGCAGCGTGCAGCAGGCGCACCGCTTCGTTGGCGATGAGCGGTGTTTGTTCGGCCGGTTTGGCCAGCACGCCATTACCAGCGGCCAGGGCTGCGGCGACCTGGCCGGTGAAAATCGCCAGCGGGAAATTCCACGGGCTGATGCACACCACCAGGCCAAGTGGGCGGTGGGTGTGGTTTTCAAAATCCCGCCGCACCTGCGCGGCGTAATAGCGCAGGAAATCGATGGCTTCGCGCACTTCCGAAACCGCGTTGGCGGCGGTTTTACCGGCTTCCCGCATCAAGAGGCCCATCAAGCGCTGCAAGTCGGCCTGCATCAAGTCGGCGGCCCTCTCCAACGCGGCGGCCCGCTGAGCGGGGGGCATGGCCGCCCACAACGGCGCCTGTTCGTGCGCGCGCTGCAGGGCGAATTGAACATCGGCCGGCGTGGCGTCAACCACCTTGCCGACGACATCGCGCTGGTCTGCCGGGTTGAGAACCGGGCGTGCCGTGTGCTGCTCGGCGTTGGCGGGGAAGGTGGGTTTCGCCGTCCAGCTTGTCGTGGCCGATCGATTCAATTGAACTGCCAAAGCGGCCAGGGCGTTTTCGTCACTTAAATCAAGGCCGGCAGAGTTGACGCGCTGTGCGCCAAACAAATCCGCTGGAGACGCAATGGCGGGGTGGGGCTGCCCCACGGCTTCAGCGCGCTGGCCGTCTTCCAACGCTGCCTGTTCGACCGCTTGCACCGGGTCTTGAATCAGCGATTCAATCGGCAGCGAAGCGTCGGCCATGCGGTTGACAAACGAGGTGTTGGCCCCGTTTTCCAGTAGACGGCGCACGAGGTAGGCCAGCAGGGTCTCGTGCGTGCCCACGGGCGCGTAGACGCGGCATGCCCGGCCGAGTTTGCCATCGGCCACGCTGCCCACAACCTGTTCGTACAAAGGTTCGCCCATGCCATGCAGGCACTGGAACTCGTATTGCCCGGCGTAGTGGTTCTGTCCTGCCAGGGTGTACACAGCCGCCAGCGTTTGCGCATTGTGGGTGGCAAATTGCGGGTAGACCTGCCCGGGCGCCGCCAGCAGTTTGCGTGCGCAGGCCAGGTAGGCCACGTCGGTGTGCGCCTTGCGTGTGTAGACGGGGAAACCGGCGAGTCCATCGACCTGCGCGCGTTTGATTTCACTGTCCCAGTACGCACCTTTAACCAGGCGAATCATCAGCCGGTGCGCGCTGCGCTGGCCCAGATCAACCAGCCAGTCCACCACCGCCGGGCAACGCTTCTGGTAGGCCTGTATGACAAAGCCAATGCCGTTCCAGCCGGCAAGCGCGGGCTGGAAACACAGGCGCTCCAGCAGATCCAGCGACAGCTCCAGGCGGTCGGCTTCTTCGGCGTCGATGTTGAGGCCGATGTCATGCTGTTTCGCCAGCTCGGCCAGTTGCAGCAAACGCGGGTACAACTCGCCCATCACGCGGCCCAACTGGGCGCGGCTGTAGCGCAGGTGCAGGGCCGAGAGTTTGATCGAGATGCCGGGGCCTTCGTAAATGCCGCGCCCGGCGGAAGCTTGGCCGATGGCCTTGATCGCCTGCTCGTAGGCGTTGAAATAACGCGTGGCGTCTTCTGCGGTCAGCGCCGCTTCTCCCAGCATGTCGTAAGAAAAGCGGAAACCCTGCGCCTCGCGGGCACGTGCGTTCGCCAGCGCCTGCTGGATGGATTCGCCCGTCACAAACTGCTCGCCCATCATGCGCATGGCCAGGTCAACCCCTTTGCGGATGAGCGGCTCCCCGCTGCGCGAGGCCACGCGTTTGAGCGCCGCGCCAAGGCCTGCCTCGCTGTGGGTACCCACCAGTTTGCCGGTGAGCAGCAGGCCCCAGGCGGCCGCATTGACAAACAGTGAAGGGCTCGAACCGATGTGCGCTTGCCAGTCGCCGTGGCCAATCTTGTCGCGGATCAGCGCGTCGCGCGTGGCGGCATCGGGGATGCGCAGCAGAGCTTCGGCCAGGCACATCAGGGCCACACCCTCCTGGGACGAGAGCGCAAATTCGCGCAGCAGGCCTTGCACCAGGCCAGCGCGTCCGGCGGCGGGGTTTTGCTGGCGCAAATTCAGCGCGAGAGTGTGGGCCAGGCTTTGGGTAGCCGCCGATTGCGCTGGCGTGAGCCGCGCCAGGGGCAGCAGGTTTTGCACCGCCAGTGGCTCGGGCCAGCGGTAGCTTTCAGTGATGCGGCTTCGCAGTTGTGACGCCCCCAATGGGTTGTAGAAACCCTGGCGCGGCTTGGGAACTGGTGGTGAGGCAGGGCGGGGCGACATGACAGTATTGATCGTAGCGCGTTTGAGCTGCCCGGCCCGCCGCGTTGGACGACTGGAACTGCTACGTTTCCAGTAGCAAATTCCTGGCCGTTTCGATGGGGCTTCTGCGATAATTGCCCCATGTCCACACCTGCCCGATCGATCCCGCTGCAAGGCGCCAGCAATTTCCGCGACCTGGGCGGTTACACCGGCACTCAGGGGCGCACACTCAAATGGCGCAAACTGTTCCGCTCTGACCATCTGGGTGAGCTGACGCGCTCAGACATTGCCACGTTGTCCGCGCTGGGCCTCACGCGCGTGTGTGACCTGCGGGGCAAATTGGAGCGCACTGCCCACCCTTGCGCTTTGCCCGGCCCGCAGGTGCACGCGTTGTCCATCGAACCCACCGTAGTGCAGGCCCTGCAGGATTTTGCCGAACGCAACAAGGGCATTAACGAGGCCGATGCCGTGCGCCTGATGCAACAAACCTACCGCGCGTTTGTGACCGACAATTCCGCGCGTTTTGCCGAGTTGTTCCAGCATGCGCTTCAGGACGCATCGCCCCTGGTTTTCCATTGCACTGCCGGAAAAGACCGCACCGGTTTTGCGGCGGCCTTGTTGTTGGGTGCGCTGGGTGTGCAGCGCGAGGTCATCATGCACGACTACATGATGACCAATGATTTGTACAAACCGCCGGAAATGGTGGCCGGTGGTGCGCCGCCGCAGGTGCGTGCCGCCGTGCGCCGCGTGCAACCCGATTATTTGCAGGCCTCGCTGGACGTGGTCGAGGCCGACTTTGGCGGCTTGGAGAACTACCTGAACAAGGCGATGGGTCTGGGCCTTTCCGAGCGCAAAAGGCTCAACGACCTCTTCCTCGAAAAATGAAAACATTCAAACCATTGGAGCGCCCTGAGATGAAACTGAGCCGTACATTGTCGTCTTGTGGTGTTCTGCTGGTGTGCCTCGCCCAGCCTGCGGGCGTGCAGGCCCAGGTTCATTCACCTTCCGGAGCGCTGGACCCTGAAATCACGCGCCTGGCGCAAGCAGAAACTGCCGCAGTGCTCGACACCCTCAAGCGCCTCACTGCGGTAGACACCGGCACCACCCAGGCACCGGGCCTGCTGGCCGTGGCCGACATGATCGAGGCGTTTGTCAAGCCGCTGGGCGGTGCGGTGCGCCGCGTGACGCCTGCGGCCAACGTGCCCGGTCAAAACTTGGTGGTGACCTTTCGCGGCACCGGCAATCGCAAGATCATGCTCATGGCGCACATGGACACGGTTTACCCGGCCGGTGCTGCCGCCGCACGGCCGTTTCGTGTGGACGGCAACCGCGCCATCGCGCCGGGCATAGCCGACGCCAAGGGCGGCGTGGCCAACATCCTGCACGCGGTGCGCGTGTTGCACACCCGTGGTATCAAGAACTACGAGCGCATTACCCTGGTGTTCAACGTGGACGAAGAGCGCGGCTCTGTCGGCTCGCGGGACCTGATCCGCGCAACTGCCGCCGAGCATGATGTGATCTTCAGCGCCGAGCCGACCAGCAACAACCCGGAAGTGATTGTGCTGGGTACTTCCGGCGCGGGGCGTTTTGCCGTGAAGGTGCGCACGGGTGGGCCGTTTGCTTCGAGTGACGAAAAACCTGTCGAAGAGCTCGCCGACGCGATTTTGCGCAGCAAAGACGTGCAATCAAAGGTGCCGTTCACGCGCATGAACTGGACGATTGCGCGCGCGGAAGACCCGAACAGCCTCAAGCGCCTCGATGCTGAAGCGTTCAAATCCGCCACGTTGACTTTCCGCATCACCGGCAAAGCCTCACATGCCGGCGTTGCACCCGAGCTGGGCGTGAACGCGGTGGTGGAAATGGCCAACCTGGTGGCCCGAGTGAGCGCGGCAGCCGCGCAGGTTCCGGGTGCGCAACTGCAATGGCGCGCCGCGTCAGGTGGCTTGATCAGCAACGTGATCCCTGACCGGGCGCAGGCGATTGCCGAACTGGCCGTGCCCAAGGCGGCAGACCTGGAGGCTACCGCCCAGGCCCTGCTCGCCAGCGGCGGACGCGTCGCCCTGGCCAATGCCCGCGTGGTGGCTGAGCACAAGCCCGGTCTCGCAACCGACCTGACCGGCGCTGGCGAAACCTACGCCACGGCGGACATGCGGTTGCCCGACATCCCGAGTTACGGCCTGTTGGAAGCGGCCGCACGGGAGCTTGTACTGCAGAAGAAGTTTTCAAACTCGGGCGTGACGGCGGAGGGCAGTGGCATGCCGTTTCCGCCCTTTAACGCCAGTGAAGACGGTAAAAAACTCGCCGATATTGCGCGCAACCTGTATGCCCAACTCGGCGGGCAAATCACGCTGTTGCCGCGCACCTTTGGCGGCACCGATGCCGTGTGGGCGGCCCAATCTGGCAAGCCGGTGATTGAAACCATGGGTTTGCCGGGCGGCAATTACCACTCGTCGGACGAAGAATTTGTGTTGATTGACCGCATTGGCATGCGGGTGAACCTGCTGGCTGAGTTAATTCGTTCGCAGCTGTAAAGCCAGGATCTGAGGTAGACCTTACCGCAGCTGTTTTCGGCTCACGCGCCAACCGCAAAATAGTACTCAGTAAGTCAGCCGTTCAGGCCTGATTTCCTGCAGGATCGTTGTGGCGATTTCTTCGATGGATTTGGTTGTGGTGGACAACCAGCGGATGCCCGCGCGGCGCATCATCGCTTCGGCCTCGTTGACCTCCATGCGGCAATTCTCCAGTGCCGCGTATTTTGAGTTGGGACGGCGCTCGTTGCGGATTTCGCTCAGGCGCTCGGGCTGGATCGTCAGCCCAAAAATCTTCGATTTGTGCGGCACCAGGGCCAAGGGCAACTGCTGGCGCTCAAAATCCTCCGGAATCAACGGGTAATTCGAGGCCTTCAGCCCGTATTGCATGGCAAGGTACAGCGACGTGGGTGTTTTGCCGCTGCGGCTCACGCCCACCAGGATCACGTCAGACTGCTCCAGGTCGCGGTTGCTTTGGCCGTCGTCGTGCGCCAGGCTGAAGTTGATCGCCTCGATGCGGTCGTGGTACTGCTTGCTCTTGCTCACGTCGCTGAAGCGGCCAATGCGGTGGCTGGACTTGAGCTGCAGCTCGTTCTCCAGCGGGTGAACGAAGGTTCCAAACATGTCCAGCAGCATGCCTTGGCAACCGTCCGAGACGATGCCCAGCACCTCCATGTTCACCAAGGTGCTGAACACGATGGGTTTGCTGCCATCAACGGTGGCGGCGTGGTTGATCTGGCGCACGGCATGGTGCGCCTTGACCGCGGTGTCGATGAAGGGCAGGCGGATGTGGCGGGCCTCCAGATCGAACTGCGCCAAGATTGCGTTGCCGAAGGTCTCGGCAGTGATGCCGGTGCCATCCGAGATGAAAAACACGCTCCGCTGGGGTTTTGCAGCCGGCGCGGCGCGGTTGTCGGCCAGATCGCCAAAAAAAGTGGAAGGTTGGGTCATGACGGAATCCAGTGTGCCAGCGCCAATTGTGGGCCATTTGAGCCAGAAGCGGCGCTGGAGAGCCGCGTGGCCGGACTCTACAATGACCCGAACCCCCTCTTTCGCCATGCAACGCCGCAACCCTCCAAAAGCAACAACAGTTGGTGCCGCGTTCGCCCTGGTCCCCCGGTTTTTAACCTCTGGAGTTCTCCCATGTCCGCACTCTTTTCGGCGACCGATTGGGTCGTACCGTTTGAAAATCTGAGAATGAGCGATGTCGAGACGGTAGGCGGTAAAAACGCCTCCCTCGGCGAGATGATTTCGCAACTGCCCACGGGTGTGAAAGTGCCCACGGGTTTTGCCACGACGGCGCATGCGTTTCGCCAGTTTCTGGCGCATGACGGGCTCGCGGACCGGATCCGCCAACGGCTGGACCGGCTCAACACCGATGACGTGCGCGCGTTGGCCGCAGTCGGTGCCGACATACGCGCCATGGTTGAAAAGCAGCCATTTCCCGCAGCCCTAAAGGAGGCAATAACCAACGCATTTGCCAAGCTCAGCGCCGGCAACCCGGCGGCTTCGTTTGCGGTACGCTCCTCGGCCACGGCTGAAGACCTGCCCGACGCCTCCTTTGCCGGCCAGCAGGAAACCTTTTTGAACGTGGTCGGAATCGACGACGTGTTGAACAAAATGAAAGAGGTGTTCGCCTCGCTGTACAACGACCGTGCCATCAGTTACCGCGTGCACAAAGGCTTCGCGCATGAACACGTGGCCTTGAGTGCCGGTGTGCAACGCATGGTGCGCTCCGATCTGGGCGCGGCGGGCGTGATGTTCACCATCGACACCGAGAGCGGTTTTTCCGACGTGGTTTTCATCACGTCGAGTTATGGCCTGGGAGAAACCGTGGTGCAGGGCGCCGTGAACCCCGACGAGTTTTACGTGCACAAGCCGATGTTGCGTGCCGGCAAACGCGCGGTGATCCGCCGCAGTCTGGGCTCCAAGCTGATTCAGATGGAGTTTTCAAGCGCCGATGAAAAAGCCAAAACCGGCAAACTCGTCAAAACCACCGACGTGCCCACCGAGCTGCGCAACCGCTATTCGCTCTCGGATGCCGACGTGGAGCAGCTGGCCCGCTACGCCCTGGTGATCGAAGAGCACTATGGCCGTGCCATGGATATTGAATGGGGCAAAGACGGCAACGATGGCCAGTTGTACATCTTGCAGGCGCGCCCCGAAACCGTGAAAAGCCAGGCGGCGGGCAAAGCCGAACACCGCTACAAACTCAAAGGCAAAGCGCCGGTACTGTCGGAAGGCCGCGCCATTGGCCAGAAGATCGGCACGGGGCCAGTGCGTATCGTGCACAACATCAGCGAGATGGACACCGTGCAGGCTGGTGACATTCTCGTCACCGACATGACCGACCCCAACTGGGAGCCAGTGATGAAACGCGCCGCTGCCATCGTCACCAACCGGGGCGGGCGCACCTGCCACGCGGCGATCATTGCGCGCGAACTGGGCATTCCGGCTGTGGTGGGCTGCGGCGACGCCACAGAGCTTCTCAAAGACGGCATGTTGGTTACCGTGAGCTGCGCCGAAGGCGACACCGGCTTTATCTACGACGGCCTGCTGGAAACCGAAGTCACCGAGGTGGTGCGCGGCGAGATGCCCGAGATTCCGATCAAGATCACCATGAACGTGGGCAACCCACAACTGGCGTTTGATTTTTGCCAGTTGCCCAATGCCGGCGTGGGCCTGGCGCGGCTGGAATTCATCATCAACAACAACATCGGCGTGCACCCCAAGGCGATTCTGGACTACCCCAACGTGGATGCCGAGCTGAAAAAAGCGGTGGAGTCTGTCGCGCGCGGGCACGCATCGCCACGGGCGTTTTATGTGGACCGCGTGGCCGAAGGTGTTGCCACCATCGCCGCCGCCTTCTGGCCCAAACCGGTGATCGTGCGGCTCTCGGATTTCAAGAGCAACGAATACCGCAAATTGATTGGCGGCAGCCGTTACGAGCCGGAAGAAGAAAACCCCATGTTGGGCTTTCGGGGTGCGGTGCGTTACCTGTCGGCCGATTTCGGCGAGGCCTTCGCCATGGAGTGTGAGGCCCTGAAACGCGTGCGCGAAGACATGGGCCTGACCAACGTGGAGGTGATGGTGCCTTTCGTGCGCACTTTGGGCCAGGCCAAAGCGGTCACCGAGCTGCTTGCCAAACACGGGTTGAAGCGCGGGCAGAACGATCTCAAGGTCATCATGATGTGCGAGATTCCCAGCAATGCGATCCTCGCGCCGCAATTTCTGGAATATTTCGACGGTTTCTCCATCGGCTCCAACGACCTCACCCAACTGGGTCTGGGCCTCGACCGAGACTCCGGTCTGGAACTGCTGGCGGCTGATTTCGACGAACGCGACCCGGCCATCAAGGCCATGATCCGCATGGCCATTCAGGCTTGCAAGGCACAGGGCAAATACGTCGGCATTTGCGGCCAGGGTCCCAGCGACCACCCGGACTTTGCCCGTTGGCTGGCCGATGAAGGCATCTCCAGCCTCTCGTTGAACCCGGATTCGGTGATTGCGACCTGGAAGGGGCTGGCTCAATAGGCCACTGGCGCGGCGAGAAACGAGCTATAATACTGGGTTCCCTTGCCGCACCTCATCTTGACGCTGAGGGCGGCTTTCATCCACGCCAGGTTACCGGGTTTCGCTTCTAGCGGAATGCGGCCTGACCTGGCAATCCACAAGGAGTTTCGATGCGTCACTATGAAATCATTCTCATGATCCATCCGGATCAGAGCGAGCAGGTTCCGGCCATGCTGGAGCGCTACAAGACCATGATCACCACCGGCAACGGCAAGGTGCATCGGGTCGAAGACTGGGGCCGCCGCCAGCTGGTCTATCAAATCAACAAACTCTCCAAAGCGCACTACCTGTGTGTGAACATCGAAGCCGACCAGGCCGTGATGGCCGAGCTGGAGCATGCGTTCAAGTTCAACGACGCCGTCTTGCGCCACCTCACCGTCTTGAAGAAAAAGGCCGATACCGGCCCGTCTTCGATGATGAAAACCGTCGAGCGCGAAGAAACCCGCAAGACCCAGCAGGCCGAATACGCCGGTGGTGACCGCAGTGACCGTGGTGGTGATCGCGGTGATCGCGGCGACCGCAACGAGCGCTAAATCCAGGCTGCCCTGAAGTTTTTGCGCAAGGAGTGAGCCAAACCACCCCGCCAAATGACAACCTGTGTGTGCTGTGGGCGAAAATTGCGGAGCTGGAAGCTCTGCGTTACACCCCGGCTGGCATACCCGCCCTGAATCTGAAACTCGAACACGAGTCTGAATTGCAGGAAGCGGGCCAGCCCAGACAGGTCAAGTTGGTGATGAAATCCGTGGCGTTTGCAGCAGTTGCCGAAAGGCTGGTCAACCAGGCCAGCGGCAACTTCAGCAGCCAGTGGCGTTTCAAGGGGTTTCTGGCCAGCCCGCGCAACGGCAAAGGGGTTGTGTTTCACATTCAGGAATTTTCGCAAGATTAGTTTTTTTGCAAATTTGATTTTTTAGGAGGCTTCCATGCCCGCATTCAAGAAATTTAACAAAGACAAGCGCCCAAAGCGCCCCGCCCAAAACCTGCTGTTCAAGCGCAAGCGGTTTTGCCGCTTCACCGTGACTGGCGTCGAAGAGATCGACTACAAGGACATCGACACCCTGCGCGACTTCATCGCTGAAAACGGCAAGATCATCCCCGCGCGCCTCACCGGCACGCGCGCGATTTTCCAGCGCCAGCTCAACACCGCCATCAAGCGCGCGCGTTTCCTCGCGATGCTGCCGTACAGCGACCAGCACCGCGCCTGATCGCGCGCTGATTGCACTTACCTGGAGCACACACTATGCAAATCATTCTTCTGGACAAGGTCGTGAACCTTGTCACCCGGGGCGACGTGGTCAAAGTCAAAGACGGCTACGCACGCAACTTCCTCATTCCTTCGGGGCGCGCCCGCCGCGCCACGGCCACGGCCAAGCAGGAATTTGAAGCCAAACGCGCTGACCTCGAAAAAGCCGCCGCCGGCAAACTCGCTGAATCCCAGGCCCTGGGCGAAAAGCTCGGCGGCACCACCATCAAGCTGACCCAAAAGGCCGGCGTCGACGGCCGCCTGTTTGGCTCGGTCACCAACTACGACATCGCCGAAGAGTTGATCAAAGGCGGCTACAAAGTTGTCAAATCACAGATCCGCATGCCCAATGGCCCGATCAAGATCGTTGGCGACAGCAGCGTTTCGGTGGCTTTGCACACCGACGTGGTGGTGGACATCACGGTGTCGGTTTACGGCGAAACGGCTTAAATCGGCTTAAAGAGCGGCCCAAAGCGGAACAAAAACGCTTCGCACCTGAAAAGGCCACTTCGGTGGCCTTTTTTCATGTGTGAACGCGTTGCAATCTACAGGAAACCCATGGGTTATCCACACACTTGTGCAATGACACCCCGCCAGCGCTGGCGTAGCATCTGAAGGTCCACAAAAAGCTCTCAATATGTCCGCTGTTCTCTCCGCTGTTCCAGAAGATTTCCCGCCTGACCGCCAGATCGCGCAACTGCGCATTCCGCCGCATTCGATCGAGGCCGAGTCCAGCGTGCTGGGCGGCATCTTGCTCGACAACGGTGCCTGGGACCGGGTTGGCGACTTGCTGGCCGAAGGCGATTTTTACCGTTTCGAGCACCGCCTGATTTTTGGCGCCATCAGCAGCCTGGTGAACGCCAGCAAACCGGCCGACGTGATCACGGTGTTTGAACACCTGCAAAACCAGGGCAAGGGCGAAGAAACCGGCGGCCTGAGCTACCTCAATTCACTGGCCCAGTATGTGCCGAGCGCTGGCAACATCCGGCGTTATGCCGAGATCGTGCGCGAGCGCTCGATTTTGCGCAAACTGGTCGGTGCGAGCGACGAAATCGCCACCAACGCCTTCAATCCCAAAGGCCGCCCGGTGGCGGAGATTGTCGACGAGGCCGAGCAGAAGATTTTCAACATCGGCGAGCAGGGCTCGCGCATGAAGCAGGGATTCCAGGCGATGGACTCGCTGGTGGTGGCCCTGCTGGACCGCGTGCAGGAGATGGCCGACAACCCGAACGATGTGACGGGAGTGCCCACCGGGTTTTACGACCTGGACCGCATGACAGCAGGCTTCCAGGCCGGCGACCTGATCGTGCTGGCGGCGCGCCCCTCCATGGGAAAAACCGCGCTGGCGATCAACATCGCCGAACATGTGGCCCTGCACGAAGGCCTGCCCGTGGCCGTGTTTTCGATGGAGATGGGTGCCGCGCAGCTTGCGGTGCGTATCGTGGGCTCCATTGGCCGCATCGACCAGAGCCACTTGCGCACCGGCAAACTGACCGATGAAGAATGGCCACGGCTCACCGAAGCGATTGAAAAACTGCGCAACATTTCCCTGCACATCGACGAAAGCGCGGGCCTTACCTCCACCGAGCTGCGCGCCAACGCGCGGCGCCTGGCGCGCCAATGCGGCAAGCTGGGCCTGATCGTTGTGGACTACCTGCAGTTGATGAGCGGCAGCGGCGGCTCCAGCGAAGAGAATCGCGCCACCGAGCTTGGTGAAATCTCGCGGGGCCTCAAGATGCTGGCCAAAGAGCTTCAATGCCCGGTGCTGGCGCTCTCACAGCTCAACCGCAGCGTCGAGACGCGCACCGACAAACGGCCGATGATGAGCGACCTGCGTGAATCCGGCGCCATCGAGCAAGACGCCGACATCATCATGTTCATCTACCGCGACGAGTACTACACCAAAGACGCCTGCAAGGAGCCCGGCGTGGCCGAGGTCATCATCGCCAAGCAACGTAACGGCCCGACCGGCACGGTGAAGCTCGCCTTCCTCAAACCGATCACCAAGTTTGAAAGCCTGGCCAGCGGCGCCAGTGGCGACTACTGAG
>JANMMR010000215.1:0-4397 GCA_031373455.1 Rhodoferax sp. | reverse complement strand
GAACGCATCCGCCCGCTGGGCTGCGCCACACTGCCCACCGATGCGCTGGCTCGCGGCGTGATCACCGACACACGCCGCATCGCCAGCGCCGACCAGGCGGGCATCCCCCGCTAGAGGCGCCAAGGCGCCGAGGCGCAGGTAAGGGTTCAAATTTGACCTTGCCTTTGCCGGCGGCTACATTTCGGCATGCACTGGCTGGGCAAGTCATTGTTGTATGTCCTCTCCTTGGGTGTCGTGGCTTACGCCGTTGTTGGCTACAGCCTCAGACCCCTGGGTTCGCTGGTACACCCGGACATGCAGTCCGGTTTTGGGATCGAGCCGGTTGCCATTTATTTGCACGTGTTCGCATCAGCCGTGGCCTTGTTGTTGGGGCCGTTTCAATTTTCGGCGCGCTTGCGACGCAACCACCTTCAAATCCACCGCTGGATGGGGCGCATTTACCTGAGCGTGGGCGTGTTGTTGGGCGGGCTGTCGGGCTTGTATATCTCGCAGTTTGCATTTGGCGGCCCCGTCGCCCGCCTGGGTTTTTCGGCGCTTGCCGTGGCGTGGCTCTACACCGGTTTGCGGGCTTACCTGGCCATCCGCCGCAGGGACATTGCCTTGCACCAGACCTGGATGCTGCGCAATTTTTCGCTCACATTTGCGGCCGTCATGCTGCGCCTGTACATCCCGGGCGCCATGTTGGCGGGCCTTGATTTCGCCACCGCGTATACATTTATTGCCTGGTTGTGTTGGGTGCCCAATCTGGTCGTGACCGAATGGCTCGGCCCTGCGCTGCACCAACGGACGCAACAGCCGCTGGCGGGATAAAACCTGCCCGGAAGGTGCGGCGGCGTTTTCCATTGCACTGACGATCCACCCGTCTGACGCTATATTAATAATAGCAATATATGACTATTCCACGTGACTTCACGGGCCATTTGTCACGTATTTTGGCAAACCCGGCGAATCAGCAGCCATTTGTTAACATACATGTTAACAAATGGTGTGAATCGCGCCAACACCACGGCAGACATGGCCATCTCCACGCAACAGCCGCTGCGATACTCTGGCCCATGCCGCAGCCCAAATCCGCTTTGCTCCTGCTGGCCCTCATCTACCTTGCTTTCATCAGCCTCGGCTTACCCGACGGTGTGTTGGGTGTGGCCTGGCCGGCGATGCGGCTTTCGTTGCAACAGCCCACCGAAGCGGCGGGCTTGATCACGCTGGTGGGCACCGGCTGCTCAGCGCTTTCGGGTTTTGCCAGCGGGGCCGTGTTGAGCCGCTTTCGCGCGGGCACGGTGGTCATGGCCAGCGGATTCATGACTGGCCTGGCGCTGTTGGGTTTCGCCCAGGTGCCGGGCTTTGCCTGGTTGCTGCTGCTGGCGGTGCCGCTGGGTTTGGGCGCGGGCGCGGTGGACGCGGCAATGAACCACTTTGTCGCGCGGCATTATTCGGCGCGCCACATGAACTGGCTGCACGGCTGCTGGGGCCTGGGCGCCACACTCGGGCCGGCGCTCATGGGCGCGGCCCTGGCGCAATCGATGCTGAACCCGGGGGCGGGCAACGCCATGGTCACTGAAGGCTGGCGGCTCGGTTACCAACAGATTGGCTTCCTGCAACTGGGCCTGGCGGTGTTGTTCCTCGTGAGCCTGCGCCTGTGGGCCTTGGCGCCGCCGCTGACCCAGCCTGAAGGCGGGGGCGCGGCAAATACCCAGCGCCCCGCGACATCGGCGTTGGCACTTTGGCTGGCGCCGCTGCTGTTTTTCCTCTACGCGGGCGTGGAAGTCGGCACCTCACTTTGGGCTGCCACCGTGCTGGTCGAAGAGCGGCACTACGGCGGCGCCACCGCCGGGCTGTGGGTCTCGGGTTTTTTCGCCGCCATCATGGCCGGGCGCTTTGCCACCGGGCTGATGTCGCGGCGCCTGGGCAATCGCCGCCTGGTGCGGTATGGCTTGGTGCTGGCAACTGGTGGCGCCGCGCTGTTCAGCCTGAGCGGCGTGCCGGGCTGGGTGCAACTGGCCGGCCTCTTGGCGCTGGGCCTGGGCTGTGCGCCAATTTATCCTTCACTCATGCACGAAGCGGCGCAGCGTTTTGATGCCGCCACGGCGCAAAAAGTGATCGGCCGCCAGGTTGGCTCGGCCTACGTCGGTTGCATGGTGCTGCCGGCGCTGCTGGGCTGGATCGGTTCGACCTGGGGCCTGTGGCTCATCATGCCGCTGATCGCGTGCATCGGGTTGTTACTTCTGTGGCTATCGGCAACACTGGACGCGATGACCTGAACCCTACAATCAGCGCCTGCGCGTTGCTGCGCCAGGCGCAAAACAAAATTCGAACAACCAGGGAACAGTTTCATGCAAGTGGCGTCCTCCATTTTCAAGGCCTACGACATCCGGGGCGTTGTGCCGTCAACCGTCAACGACGCCATGGCCGAGGGCCTGGGCAAGGCGTTTGGCAGCATTGCGCGGGCGCAGGGCCAAACCGCTGTTGCTGTGGGTCGCGACGGGCGCCTGAGCGGCCCTGCTTTAAGCGCCGCGCTGGTGCGTGGCCTGGTGGCGGCGGGTATTGAGGTGATCGACGTGGGCATGGTGACCACCCCCATGTTGTACTTCGCCGCCAACACCCTGTGTGAAAGCGGCATCCAGGTCACCGGCAGCCACAACCCCAAAGACTACAACGGCTTCAAGATGGTGATGGGCGGGCGCGCGATCTACGGCGACGAGATCCAGGCCATCCGCACCATGATGGAAAGTGAAAGCTGGAACCTCTCAAGCGGCGGCAAGGTCAGAAACGTCAATGTGTTGAAGCCGTATAGAGACCGCATCGTGGGCGACGTGACACTCAAGCGCCCGATGAAAATCGTCATCGATTCGGGCAACGGCATCGCTGGTGCGTCGGCGCCGGGCATCTTTCGCGCGTTGGGCTGCGAGGTCACGGAGTTGTACAGCGCGGTCGACGGCAATTTCCCCAACCACCACCCCGACCCGAGCAAGCCTGAAAACCTGCGCGACCTGATCGCCGCGCTCAGGGCCGGCGACGCCGAACTCGGCCTGGCCTTTGACGGAGACGGCGACCGGCTGGGCATCGTTACCAAAGGCGGCAACAACATCTACCCGGACCGCCAGATGATGCTGTTTGCCCGCGACGTGCTCTCGCGGGTGCCCGGTGGCACGATCCTGTTTGACGTGAAATGCTCCCAGCGCCTGGCGCCCGCGATTGAAGCGGCCGGTGGCAAGGCCATGATGTACAAGACTGGTCATTCGCTCATCAAGGCGAAGATGAAAGAAATTGAAAAGAGCGGGGCAGAGGCTCCGCTCGGTGGCGAGATGAGCGGCCACATTTTCTTCAAGGAGCGCTGGTTTGGGTTTGACGACGGCACCTATGCGGGCGCACGCCTGCTCGAAATTTTGAGCGCCTCGCCCGATGCCAATGCCGTGCTGGACGCCCTGCCCACCAGTTTTTCAACCCCCGAGCTGAATGTGAAATGCGCCGAAGGCGAGCCGCACCGCGTGGTCGAAGAACTCGTGGGTCTGGCTGAATTCAAGTCACCCGCGACGATAAATACCATTGACGGCCTGCGTGTCGACTGGCCAGATGGTTTTGGTTTGATCCGCGCCTCCAACACCACGCCGGTGCTGGTGCTGCGGTTTGAGGGCCACACCGAGGCTGCGATGCATCGCATTGAAGCCGACATGCTGGCCCTGTTGCGCCGCGTGAAGGCCGGTGCGAAGATCGAGGCTTCGGCGCATTGAACACGGCGGCGGTTGTTCCATGAAGATCCTGATCGTCAAGCTGTCGTCTCTGGGTGACGTGATCCAGACCATGCCGGTGGTGGAGGACATTCTCAGCCGTCGGGCGGACGCCGCCATCGATTGGGTGGTGGAGGAAGATTTTGCGCCCTTGGTGCGGCGCGTCCAGGGCGTGCGCCGGGTGTTGCCGATTGCCGAGCGGCGCTGGCGCAAGTCGCGCTTTGACACCACCACGCAGCAGCAGCGGGCGGCGTTTCTGGTGAAACTGAAGGCCGAAACCTACGACGCGGTGGTTGATTTCCAGGGCCTCATCAAGTCGGCCCTGGTGGCACGCCAGGCCTTGTTGACATCCAAGGGGTTTCGCGCCACCTACGCCAATGGCAGTGAAGCCTGCAGTTACGAATGGCCCGTGCGTTTTTTGCTGAACAAGACCATTCCCATGCCCAAACGTATCCACGCCGTGGCGCGTTACCGCATGCTGGCGGGTAAAGCGCTGGGCTACGAACCTCAGGGCGAGCCCGCCTACCATTTGCGCCACCAGACGCCCGAAACCGGACCGGCGCCGCTGGACGGGCGGCGCACCGTGGTGCTGGTACATGGCACCACCCGGCTGGACAACGAATGGCCACAGGCGCGCTGGATCGACCTGGGCCGGCGCCTGGTCAGCCA
>JANMMR010000174.1:0-17119 GCA_031373455.1 Rhodoferax sp. | reverse complement strand
GCCAAATACTTACCCCATTTGGAGGACGACAAATCTGGCGCACGGGCCCAAAATCACCGGGTCGCTTTCAGCCACTTTCAGCCACTTCCAAAAAGGGCCCGCCATGTCCAGCCTTGTCATTTACAGCAACGAATTCGACGGCCACCTGCAAAACGGCCTCTCGCCCGAACGCTTCAAATACCGCTTCCTCGCCGAGGGTGACTCGTGGATGGACCGCAGCAGCATGTTTGACACCTCGCTGCTGCAACAGCTGGCACGGCAAATGGACGCTGCCGGCGACGAGGTGCTGATCATCAACCTGGCCATGTTCGGCGAAACCATGCGCCGCATGGGCGAATGCGCCGGTGGTGATTTCGCCATGTGGCTGCGCACCCAGTTCAACTGGGAGTTCGACACCATTTTGCTGAGCGCCGGCGGCAATGACTTCATCGACGCGGCGCGTGACCCGGGGCCAGGCCAGGGCATTCTCAAAGACCTCGCCACATCGCCGCCACCCGCGAGCGGCCACGCCTGCATCCGGCAAGACGCGGTGGCGCAGCTGGTCACCGAGTACCTGGACCCCAATTTCGGCCGCCTCTACAACATCGTGCAAGGCAGCCGCCACGCCAATGTGCCCATCTTTCTGAACAGCTACGACACGCCCGTCGCCCGCAACGCGCCGGTGTTTCAGGGCGGGCGCGCCTGGCTGTTCGACGCCTACACGAAGAACAGCATTCCCTCGGCCCTCTGGCCAGACCTGACCGACAGCCTCTTCAACGACGTGCAAACCACCATCGCCGGCTGGGCAGTCGGCCGCCACAACGTGTTCACCGTGCCTACCGACGGCACCTTGACGCCGGCCGACCCGCTGGCACCCGGCAGCAGCAACGACTGGCTCAATGAAATTCACCCAAACCAGGCGGGATGGAAAAAACTGGCACGGGTCTGGCAAACGGCGATCAAGCAGGTGATTTAGGCCAGGTGCGCCCAGGGCAGGCGCATACTACGCGCCTCACACCCCTCTGGAGCCCACCATGACCCTCTGCCCCATTGCCATCGTCAGCGGTTGCGAAAAATGCCCGGCTTTCAAGATTTGCCCTTTGAAGGGCGTGATTGGCGACGTCAAACCCGCTCAAGCGGCCAAAGACGGCAAACCTGCCGCATCGAGCCAGCCCGGCAAAAAATAAGCGCACAAAACCCGCATCGCGCAGGCGGGATAATTCGGGGCAATGAACCCCCTTCTCGCACACCTGCAACCCTACCCCTTTGAGCGGCTGCGCCAGCTTTTCCACGGCATCACCCCCAACCCGGCCTTTCGGCCCATCAGCCTGGGCATTGGTGAGCCGAAACACGCCACACCTGCTTTCATTCTCGACGCGCTGGACGCTGCTGGTCGTGCAACGCCCAGCGGGCTGGCGTCTTATCCCGCAACCGCTGGCGAGTTGAAGCTGCGCGAGGCGTTCACTGGCTGGCTGGAGCGCCGTTATGGCCTGAATCTCGACGCCGCCACCCAGACGCTGGCCGTCAACGGCACCCGGGAAGCGCTGTTTGCCCTGGCGCAGACGGTGATCAACCCGACGCAGTTTGCGCGAACGGGTCCAGCGGCCAGTGTGGCGGCGCCGTTTGTCGTCTGCCCGAACCCGTTTTACCAAATCTACGAAGGTGCGGCGATCCTGGCGGGTGCGCGCCCGTGGTTCGTGCCGGCAGTGCCCGCGAAAAACTTCGCCCCCGATTGGGACAATGTGCCGGAGGCGGTCTGGGCCAACACGCAGCTGGTTTATGTCTGCTCGCCCGGCAACCCGACCGGCGCCTCGATGCCCTTGGCGGAATGGAAAAAGCTCTTTGACTTGAGCGAAAAACATGGCTTCGTCATCGCTTCCGACGAGTGTTACAGCGAAATCTACTTCCGTGAGGAGGCGCCCCTGGGCGGGCTCGAGGCCGCCGCGAAACTCGGTGTGAAGGATTTCAAAAACCTCATTTCACTCACCAGCCTCTCCAAACGCAGCAATGTGCCGGGCCTGCGCAGCGGTTTTGTCGCCGGCGACGCAGCCTTGATCAAACCCTTCCTGCTCTACCGCACCTACCACGGCAGCGCCATGAGCCCGGTGGTGCAACACGCCAGCATTGCCGCCTGGGGTGACGAAGCCCATGTGGTGGCCAACCGCGAGATTTACCGCCAGAAATTTGCGCAGGTCACGCCGGTTTTGGCGTCGGTACTTGACGTGACGCTGCCCGATGCTGCGTTTTATTTGTGGGCCAAAGTGCCCGAGCGCCATGCAAATGGCGAAAAAAGCGGTCTTTCTGACGACGTCCGCTTCGCCCGCGACCTGTACGCAAATTACAATGTGACGGTCTTGCCCGGTTCGTTCCTGGCGCGCGAAGGCAGTTCACTCGACCCGGCCGTCAATGGCGCGACGAAGGGCCCCAACCCGGGCGCTGGCCGTGTGCGCATGGCGCTGGTGGCTGAAGCCGCCGAGTGCCTGGAAGCCGCACAACGAATCGTGCAATTTTGTCAATCCCGAAACTGAAACACAGCCATTCCGATCCCCCCATGACCCAACAGCTCCAATCCATCATCGACACTGCGTGGGACAACCGCGCCAACATCTCCGTGGCCTCGGCGCCCAAGGAAGTTAGCGACGCGGTCGAGCACGTGATCAGCGAACTCAACAAGGGCCGCCTGCGCGTGGCAACCCGTGAAGCGGTTGGCAAATGGACCGTCCACCAGTGGATCAAAAAGGCCGTGTTGCTGAGTTTCCGCCTGAAAGACAACGAAGTCATGCGCGCGGGCGACCTGGGCTTTTATGACAAAGTGCAGACCAAATTTGCCCACCTCGATGAAGCCGCGATGAAAGCCACCGGCGTGCGTGTGGTGCCGCCCGCCGTGGCGCGCCGTGGCAGCTACATCGCCAAAGGCGCGATCCTGATGCCTTCCTACGTCAACATCGGCGCCTATGTCGACGAAGGCACCATGGTCGACACCTGGGCCACCGTGGGCAGCTGCGCGCAGATCGGCAAACACGTGCATTTGAGCGGCGGCGTGGGCATTGGCGGTGTGCTGGAGCCCGTGCAGGCCGGCCCCACGATCATTGAAGACAACTGTTTCATCGGCGCACGCTCAGAGGTGGTCGAGGGCGTGGTGGTTGAGGAAAACTCGGTGCTCTCGATGGGTGTGTACATCGGCCAGAGCACACCCATTTACGACCGTGCAACGGGCGTCGTGAGTTACGGCCGCGTGCCGTCAGGCTCGGTGGTGATCAGCGGCACTTTGCCCAAAGATGGCGGCAAATACAGCCTTTATGCCGCCATCATCGTCAAGCGCGTCGACGCGCAAACCCGCGCCAAAACCAGCCTGAACGACCTCTTGCGCGACTGATCGCGCGACTGAACACAGCACCCCGTCCGAAGGAGCCCGCCCATGTCCGCCCAACTTGCACCCAATGGTTCACTCGGCGCGTCGGCCAGCGCCGCGCAGCCGCCCGGCACGATGGAGCGCATCCTTCGCCTGATGAGCGACAAGAAGGCGTCTGACGTCTATTTGTCGGCACACTCGCCGGCCTTGATCAAGATCAACGGCCAGTGCCTGCCCATCAACACCCAGTTGCTTCCGCCAGACGCGCCGCGCAACCTGCTGGCCGAGGTATTGCCGGCCGACAAGATTGTGGAGCTGGAGGAAACCGGCGAGCTGAACATGGGTTTTTCGATGGCCGGTGTTGGGCGCTTTCGCTTTAGCGGCATGCGCCAGCGCGGCTCCATTGCCGCCGTGATCCGCTTCATCCCCAACCTCATTCCGGCTTTGGACACGCTGGGCGTGCCGATGTCGCTGGCAGACCTGATCCAGGAAAAACGCGGCCTGCTGTTGATGGTGGGCGCCACGGGCGCCGGCAAAAGCACCACACTGGCGTCGATGATCGACTTGCGCAACGAAGCGCAGTCGGGGCACATCCTGACCATCGAAGATCCCGTGGAGTTTTTGTTCAAGAACAAGAAATCTGTGGTGAACCAGCGCGAGATCGGGGTTGACACCCAGAGCCTGCAAGTGGCGCTGAAAAATGCGCTGCGCCAGGCGCCTGACGTGATTTTGATTGGCGAGATCCGGGACCGTGAAACCATGTCGGCGGCCATTGCGTACGCGCAGTCCGGTCACTTGTGCCTGGCCACCATGCACGCCAACAACAGCTACCAGGCGCTCAACCGCATTTTGAGTTTTTACCCGGTCGAAGTGCGCCAGACCATGCTGGGCGACCTGGCCGCCGCGCTCAAGGCCATCGTTTCGCAGCGGCTGCTGCGCGCCACCACCGGCACGCGTGTTCCGGCGGTTGAAATTCTGCTCAACACCAAGCTGATTTCCGAACTGATCGAAAAGGGTGATTTTTCGGGTGTCAAGGAGGCGATGGAGAAATCCATGTCGGAAGGCTCCCAGAGTTTTGAGGCCGATATCGCCCGCATGATTGTGGATGGCACGGTGGACCGCAAGGAAGGCTTGGCCAATTCTGATTCGCCCACTAACCTGATGTGGCGCATGCAGAACGACTTCAGCAGCAAAACGGCGGCTGTGGTGGAAGACGAGCAGGATGACGAACCTTCGTTCACTGAAATCACGCTGGACGTCAAGCACTGAAAACATGGCCCCCACGCTTTCCCATTTCGTGTGGTCGCTGACCCTTTGCGCAGGTTCGCCCGGCATTTCACTGGTGCGGCGGGCTAATTGCCTTGGGGGCCGCACGCCGGGAAATTGCCCATGACTGCCACATTGCGCCTTGCAGAGCAACTCATTGCCTGCCGCTCGTTGACGCCTCAGGACGGAGGTTGCCAGGACATCGTTGCGCACCGCCTTGCGCCGCTGGGGTTCACCAGTGAAACCATGGTCCGTGGCCCGGAGGATTTCCGCGTTACCAACCTCTGGTCACTACGGGCTTCGCACTCAGCCGGCGCGCAAGCTGCGAAAACCCTGGCCTTTATAGGCCATACCGACGTCGTACCCACTGGCCCACTTGACCAGTGGATCAGCGACCCGTTTACCCCCACCCACCGGGACGGCAAGCTGTACGGGCGTGGCGCAAGCGACATGAAAACCTCCATCGCCGCGTTTGTCGTGGCGGTTGAAGAATTCGTGGCCGCTAAACCCGACGCGCACCTGAATATTGCGCTGCTGCTCACCAGCGATGAAGAAGGCCCTTCGGTCGATGGCACGGTGAAAGTCTGCGAGGCTTTGGCCCAACGGGGCGACACCATCGACTACTGCATCGTCGGCGAGCCCACGTCGATCCGGCAAACTGGCGACATGGTGAAAAACGGGCGGCGCGGCACCTTGTCCGGCAAACTCACCGTCAAGGGTGTTCAGGGTCACATTGCATACCCACACTTGGCGAAAAACCCGATCCACACGTTTGCACCGGCTCTGGCTGAACTGGCAGACATGAGCTGGGACAATGGCAACGAATTTTTCCCGCCGACGGCCTGGCAGGTCAGCAACATTCATGGCGGCACCGGGGCGACGAACGTCATTCCGGGCACATTGGTGGTGGATTTCAATTTCCGCTTTTCCACGGAATCAACGGTTGAAACGCTCAAATCCCGCCTGCTTGCCGTCTTGGCCAAACATCAAATTGAGTTTGAATTGACCTGGGTATTGGGTGGTTTGCCGTTTCTCACCACACCCGGCGTGTTGTTGACTGCGGTGCAAGACGCCATTCACGCGGAATCCGGCATCACAACCGAACTGTCCACTACTGGCGGCACGAGTGACGGCCGCTTCATGGCGCAAATTTGCAAGGAAGTGATTGAGCTGGGCCCTACCAACGCGACGATTCACAAGATCAACGAGTTCCTGCCTGTGGCTGACATTGAGCCACTGAAAAACATCTACCGGCGCGTTCTCGAGAATCTTGCCGCCCCACCCGCGTGACGCTGGCCGAATGTATCGAACGCGGCGCAAAACAGTTGCAGGCCGCAGGTGTGTCGTTTGGGCAGGGCACCACCAACGCTTTTGATGAAGCCGCTTGGCTGGTGTTGTGGCAGCTTGGTTTGCCGCTGGATACGGATTTAGCCGATTCTGCCCACGCAAACCGGCCACTGACTGCGCCGGAATTGGCTCAGGTTGAGGCCCTGTTTGCAAACAGAATCAGCTCGCGCAAACCCGCGGCCTACCTCACGCAGGAAGCCTGGCTGCAGGGCGTTCCGTTTTATGTCGATGAACGCGCCATCGTGCCGCGCTCCCTGATTGCTGAACTGCTGGCAGATGGATCAATTGACCCGTGGCTGGGCGAATCCACCCAAAATGTACTTGACCTGTGCACTGGCAATGGCAGCCTGGCCATTTTGGCGGCCATGGCCTTTCCGGACATTCAGGTCACTGGCTCGGACCTGTCTGCCGACGCCCTCGACGTTGCACGCATCAATGTCGACAAACATGCGCTCGCCCAACGCATCGCCCTGATTCGTTCGAACGGTTTGCGAGCGCCGCAATTGCAGGCGCGCGGGCCCTTTGACTTGATCCTCTGCAACCCGCCCTACGTCAGCGCCCCAAGCATGGCCAGTCTGCCAGCTGAGTACCGGGCTGAGCCTTCAATGGCGCTTGATGGCAACATGAATGGAAGCACGGATGGCATGGATTTCATCCGGGATTTGTTGCAGGTCGCGCCGCAGCACATGACCGAAAACGCTGTGCTCGTTCTTGAAATCGGCAATGAACGGGACCATTTTGAAGCTGCATTCCCCCACCTCGAATCCGTGTGGCTGACGACCAGCGCCGGTGACGACCAGGTTTTGCTGCTCACCCGCGCCACACTCACTGTTGCCATCCAATCGCGGACCTGAATCCAATTGATCACTCTCAAAAACGTTGTCCTGCGCCGTGGCGCAAAAGTACTGCTGGACGGTGCCACCGTCACCCTGAATCCTGGAGAGAAGGTCGGCCTGGTTGGTCGAAATGGCGCTGGCAAGTCGTCGTTGTTTGCACTCTTCAATGGCGGCCTGCACGAAGACGCGGGTGAATATTTCATACCCGCGCAGTGGCGCATGGGCCAGGTAGCCCAGGACATGCCGGAAACCAGCCAGAGCGCCACGGATTTTGTAGTTGAAGGCGACACCATTTTGCTGGACGCGCAGACCGAAGTGACCGCCTCAGAGGCCACCGAAGACTACAACCGCATGGCGCACGCCTACATGGCCCTGCAAGACGCCGGCGCACACGACGCACCGGCCCGCGCGCAGGCGCTGATTCTGGGTTTGGGCTTCAAGACAACCGAGCTTGACAACCCGGTCAACAGTTTCTCCGGCGGTTGGCGAATGCGCCTGCAACTGGCGCGAGCGTTGATGTGCCCCTCAGACCTGCTGCTGCTCGACGAGCCCACCAACCACCTGGACCTGGACGCACTGGTGTGGCTTGAAAGCTGGCTCAAGCGGTACGAAGGCACGATGATCGTCATCAGCCACGACCGCGAGTTTCTGGATGCTGTGACCAATGTCACTCTCCACATCGACGCGGCCAAGCTGGTCCGCTACGGTGGCAACTACAGCAAATTTGAAGACATGCGTTCCGAACAAATGGCGCTGCAGCAAACCGCCTTTACCAAGCAGCAGGACAAAATTGCCCACCTGCAGAAATTCATTGCGCGCTTCAAGGCCAAAGCCAGCAAAGCCAAGCAGGCTCAAAGCCGCGTCAAGGCGCTGGACCGGATGGAAAAAATTGCGCCACTGTTGGCCGAAGCCGATTTCAGCTTCGAATTCAAGGAGCCGGCGAACCTGCCCAATCCGATGCTGGCGATGCAGGGCGTGAGTTTTGGTTACCCGCCACCCGAAGATGCACCACCTGGTACGCCACCCACCGTGATCGTGCGCAACGTCAGCCGCTCGGTGCTGGCCGGGCAGCGCATCGGCATTTTGGGTGCCAACGGGCAAGGTAAATCGACTGTCGTCAAAACCGTCGCACGCGAATTGAAGCCGCTCGGCGGCGATGTCACTGAGGGTCGGGGCCTCAACATTGGTTATTTTGCCCAGCAGGAACTCGATGTGCTGCGCCCGCTGGACAATCCGCTTGAGCACATGATCAAGCTCGTCAAAGACATGACGGCCGCCGGCAAGATTGCGGGGCAACAGACCCGCGAGCAGGATTTGCGCAGTTTCCTGGGCACTTTCAATTTTGGCGGCGACATGGTCAAACAAGCCGTGGGCAGCATGAGTGGTGGTGAAAAAGCACGCCTGGTGTTGTGCATGATCGTTTGGCAACGCCCCAACTTGCTGCTGCTTGACGAGCCTACCAACCACCTTGACCTGGCCACACGGGAAGCCCTGTCGGTTGCCCTCAATGAGTTTGAAGGCACGGTGATGCTGGTGAGCCACGACCGCGCCCTGCTGCGGGCAGTCTGTGATGAATTCTGGATGGTCTCGCGCGGCGGCATCGAGCCCTTTGACGGCGACCTGGACGACTACCAGCGTTACCTTCTGGACGAGGCCAAGCGCCAGCGCGAGGCTGTGAAGGAGGCCAGCAACCGCGCCGCGAAGGAAGAAGCCCTGGCCGCGGCGGCCCGGCAGGCGGCTGCCAAAGCGCAGGGTTCGGGCAAGGTCAACAAGTCAAAGACCGAACGCGACCTGATGCAGGTTGAAGAGCGCATGAAAACGCTGAATGCCGAAGGTGCCGCGCTGGAGGCGCACCTGGCCAAATCGGTCCACCCGGTGGAAATTGCGGACCTGGGCAAACGGCTCAACGAAGTGAACGGTGAGTTGCAGGCGCTGGAGGAGAAGTGGTTGGCGCTTTCGACGGCCTAAAGGCGCTCTTCAACCCAATACTGGTGGAAAAAAAGGGCCTGATATTTCTATCAGGCCCTCAAATTTCTGGTAGGACGTGGCAGGCTCGAACTGCCGACCAACGGATTAAAAGTCCGCTGCTCTACCAACTGAGCTAACGTCCCATCAAGGACCAAAACCAGTCGGCTTTCAGTGAAAACCTGCAAGTTCAATCCCAATTTGCAACTTTGCAAACCTTCACAGATTCGTGCTGCAGCAAAGCCTTAAATTATAACGTTATTTTTGGGCATCCTTAATCAGGTGCCGTTGAAATTTTCTCCAGAATCCATCCTGCCGCACATTGGCCAAAGGTGGCGGTAACGCTGACCACCGAGCCATAGCCGTGGCAATTGAGTGAACCATCACCCTCCATTGCGCAGGAAGGATCTGGCGGGCTCACGGCTTCGCGGCTGAACACACAACTCACGCCGATTTTTTTACCCTCCCGCGCTGCGCCGTGCTCCTTGCGCAGCCTTTGTCGCAGACGCGCCAGCAGTGGGTCATGTGTCGACATACTCAGGTCATCGATGTCAACCCGGTGTGCCAATCGTTTACCGCCCGCCGCACCCACGCTCACGAAAAGCAGCGGGTGCCGCAGCGCCCAGGCTGCCATGGCGGTCTTTGCCGGTATCTGGTCGCAGGCGTCAATGACAGCGTCTACGCCTGCGGGTAGCAGACCGGGCCAGTTTTCCGCGATCACAAATTCCTCCAACGCAAACACCTGACAAAGCGGATTGATCTGGGCAATACGGTCCTTCATGGCCAGCACCTTGGCTTGCCCCAGTGTTTGCGTGACAGCGTGGATTTGCCGGTTGACGTTGGACTCGGAGATGTGATCCAGGTCAATAAGAGTCAAGCGCCCAACGCCACTTCGCGCCAGTGCTTCTGCGGACCAAGACCCCACACCGCCAATTCCGATGACCGCAACGTGCGCGTTTCGGATCCGCGCAGCGCCCCCCACGCCATACAGGCGATCCAGGCCGGCAAAGCGCCTGGAAACGTCCACGACCGGTTCAGGCAAATCAGCCAAGGCGGTCAATTCGCCAAATTTGATACTTGAATGCGGCTACAGCTCCTGCAATAATTGCAGCAACCGCTACAAAACTTGTAGCATTCAACGTGGAAATTCCAGACAGTCCCTGGCCCACGGTGCAACCCAGAGCAGTGACGCCACCCACGCCCATCAGGGCAGCGCCCGCCAGATGGTTGGCTACGTCTTCCGTACCGCCAAATCCTTCCCAACGGAATGTTCCCGCTGACATCGCATAAACCGCAGAACCGACGATGACGCCGGCAACTGACACAACGCCCAGGGTCAAGACCTTGCTCTTGTCACTGAAGAACATCAGCCAGTCCAGAGAATAGGCAACCGGCGCGACAAAACTCAGTGCTTCGGCGCGACCGGAATTGGTTGCCAAAAATGCTTCCTGGAGGGTTTCGGGGTGCTCCTCAAGATGGCCCAGATAGGCGCTGAGCCACCAGGCCAAAACCACAACTGCACCTATTCCAATGCCGGCCAGAAGATTGTCAAAAGACCTGAACTCACGGCCAGCGAAGGCCCAGGCCACAAGCCCGCCACCCAAAGCCAGTCCCAGCCAAAGCCCCACTACCGCCACTTTGGCGCCAGCCGCAGCGCCAAGCAACTGGGGCAGCGTTACACCTGACGCGGCCTCAATGGCTACGCGGTCCACAGAACCAACCCGCACCACCGCCGTGATGCCTTTGAGGGTTGCAAACGCAGCCAAACCCAGCACCACCATCACGACCAGCGACTTGAGGCTTCCTCCACCGACACGCACCAGTGTTTTGCTGCCACATCCGGATGCCAGCACCATGCCGAAACCAAACAAAAGCCCGCCCACCAGGGCCGAGAGCCACATCCACCGGCTTGATGCATATAAAGTCTTGGCCGGGTCGACCATGCCGAAATACCCCATCACGCCGAACCCGATCATGCCGATACCTGCAGCCAGACCCCACTGGCGCAGTCGCGTCCAGTCACCCATGTTGACAACATCACTGACCGCACCCATGGTGCAAAAGTGGGTGCGCTGGGCGATTGCGCCAAAGAGTGTCGACAACAGGAATCCGCCCCACAACAATTGGGCATTCAACACGGGAATATCTGAGACTTGCATGGTCTGATTTTACGGGCCAGCAAGGTGGTGGGGTGGCCCCAAGCCCACGGACCAGATCCGGGCTCAGGCAGCACAGTCCGCTAGCGAAGGCGGGTCAACCGGTCCTTTGCCGCAACAGCAGCCTCGGATTGCGGGTACGCCTTGCCGAGGTCCTCCAGAGTCTTGCGGGCGCCGCGCGTGTCTTTCAATTCGATCTGGCAGTTGGCAATCGACAAAACTGCCTCCGGGGCACGCACGTGGTCGGGAGCCTGGGCCAGCAGGCTGCGGAAATTGACCACCGCCTCTTTGTAATCGCGCGTTGCATACTGCGCATTGCCCAACCAAAAAAGTGCAGACGGTGCGTAACCACTTTGTGGGTAGCGCCTCAGGAAATCGACAAAGGCGGGCTGAGCCAACGCGAAGTCACCCTTGCGAAACGTGGCCAGTGCGGCGTCAAAATCGCGTTTCTCGGCCGGGTCTGCCAAAAACTCCCGGCCATCGACGCTAACTTTGGTGGGTTCAAATTTCCGCACACGGTCCTCGAACGCCTGTGCCGCGTCTTTTTGCTGCCGCTGCACCTCCGTGAGTTGGCGAAGCAAAAGCTGGTTGTCGCGGGCGGCTTGTTCGTTCTGCCCGCGCAAGGAGGCCATTTCACCCCGCAGGATCTCAATCTGCCCCTGCAGTTCAAGCAAACTGCGCCGAACCTGGGCATTCTCTTCGGCCGACCGGCGCCCCTGTTCGACCAGCTTCTGATCGGCCTCAAGGCGAATGGCTTCGGCCCGTTGCCGAAGGTCGAGAATGGCCTTGCGAGCTTCTTCATCGTCAAACAAGCCACCCGTGGCCGTCACGCAAGCGCTGCCCAAAGCCAGCGCCAATAAAACCTCTGAAAACCTGGGTACGCGCATGGCTTAACGGTAGGCCAGCTCGGCGCGGCGGTTTTTGGCCATGGCACTGTCGTCGCTGCCTTCAGCAGCCGGTTTCTCCTTGCCAAAACTGACGGCCTCCATCTGCGCCTCTCCGACACCGAGCAAGCCCAAGGCCCTGCGCACGGCTTCGGCCCGCTTCTGCCCCAAGGCCAGGTTGTACTCGCGCCCGCCGCGCTCGTCTGTATGGCCTTCAATGGACAGCCTGCGGGACTTGTCAGCCAGAATGAAACGGGCGTTGGTGTCTATCACCGCCTGAAATTCCGGCTTGATGATGAAACTGTCGTAATCAAAATAAATCACCCGGGGGCCAGAAGGAGCAGCTGCCGCACTTGCGGCACGGCTCAGATCAACGGGCGTCACACCACTTTGCGCCACACCCCCAGGCCCGCCGGCTCCTGCTGCGCCCGTTGCTCCGGTTCCACCCAACTGACTTACGCTCGTTGCGGATTTGTCTTCTACGGGAACATTGTCCAGCTTGACCCCCGAGCTGCAAGCCGCCAGCAATGTGCAGAACCCAAGAACTGTCAAAAAACTCTTCATCTGTCTACTCCCGTATTGGTCATCAAAATTGCGTGCCGCCAAAGCTCATGGCTTTTGCGACGGGCCCCAGTGGGGTTCGCGGATATCACCGCTTTGTCCGGTCAGGCGTGCCTTGATTTTGCCGTCCAGCGTCGTTGTCATCAGGGCTTCGCGGCCCTGCACGGCCGTGGCATAGACGATCAAACGGCTGTTCGGCGAAAAACTCGGACTCTCGTCAGACGCCGTGTCGGTGATCTGACTGACAACGCCACTGGAGAGTTCCATCACCTGCAATTTGAATGCACCATTCACACGTGAAATATAGGCCAACCAGCGGCCGTCCGGGCTGAGCGCAGGCGAGATGTTGTAACCGCCGGTGAAGGTTACCCGTTCCGCATTCGAGCCGCCTGCGGCCATGCGGTAGATCTGCGGGCCACCGCCCCTGTCACTGACAAAATAAATGTTCTTCCCGTCAGACGAAAACGCCGGCTCCGTGTCGATGCTGCTGGACTGCGCCAGGCGCTTGGGCTCGCCGCCGTTCGCGTCAATCAAAAACAGCTGGGAGCCGCCGTCGCGGCTGAGCGTTACCGCCAGATTGCGGCCATCCGGCGACCAGGCTGGCGCGCTGTTGGAGCCCTTGAAGTTGGCAATCAACCGGCGCCGGCCGCTCAGAACGTCGTGCACATACACAACCGGTTTTCGTGACTCAAAAGAAACGTACGCCAGTTGGGTGCCATTGGGCGACCAGGCGGGTGAAATGATCGGCTCCGGGCTGCTCAGGGCTGCCTGCGCGTTCTCACCATCGGAATCTGCTACCCACAATGTGTGGCGGGAGCCACCCTTGGTCACGTAGGCGATGCGGGTCGAGAAAATTCCGCGTTCGCCGGTCAATTTTTCGTAGACAAAGTCGGCAATGCGGTGCGCGGTCAGGCGCAGGTCAGCCTGCGATACCGCGTAACTCTGGCCGCCCAAATCCTGCCCGCGCACAACGTCCCACAACCTGAAACGCACGTCAAAACGCCCGTCAGCCAGCCGCGAGACGCTGCCCGCCACCAGGGAATCCGCCGTTTTTTGCCGCCAGGTGGTGAGATCCGGGCGTGCGTTCTCGTCCATCGCGGCACCAGCGGTATCGATCAACTTGAACTGGCCGCTGCGCTCAAGATCCGCCAGCACAATGGCGCCAATTTTTTGCGGTGCCGCATCGTCACCCCGAAACGCGGTTACGGCTATCGGCAACTGGGTGAGGCCGACACCCGTTACCTCGACGCGAAATTGCGCGTGGGCGGCAACAGCCGGCAGGGCCAACAAAATGAGTGAAATCCAACGCTTGATCATCGCCGCATTATCCCGTCCTCGTGACCACACCGTCGTCGTTGTCCCGCAAACGAGCGTAACCAAGCGTAGAGCGGACGATGTTTGTGGTTGCGCGCCGTGTCACCGTTTGTGCGTTGGTCGATTCCTGGGTGCGGCTGGCTTCCCGGTGCCACAGGTGGAAAACTTCGGTGGCGCAAAAGCCATTCTTGCGTGCAACGCCCAGGTTGTGCAATCGCAACACAAAATCAGCGTCTTCATGGCCCCACCCGACGAAAGACTCGTCAAACCCGTCCACGCTCTCAAAATCCTTCCTCCAGACCGCCATGTTGCAGCTTCTGATGCCCTTCCAGTTGAATTTTTGGTGAACGCGAAACGCACCGTCTGGCAGCCGCACCAAACCCGTCAATTTACTGGCCTCGCCCTTGAAGCGTTTGGCTAGCCAAAAACCCGGTCCTTGACCATCGACGGTCTCGTCGCCCTCGATCACCCTTTGTGTCAGTGCTTGCGAAAGCAGAACGCGGCTGCCATTGGTAAAACAGCTGGGCGACGCCAGGCTGCGATGGCGCGCAATGAAGTCGTTTTCAGGTACGCAGTCGCCATCCAGAAAAACGATGAAATTGCCACGAGCCGCAGCCACACCCCGATTGCGCACTTTGGCGGCGGTGAAGCCCACGTCCGGGTGCCAGACGTGAACCACTTTGAGTGCCCTGGCGGCGGGTGATTCCACAATGCGCTGCCGGTGCGCCTCGCTCGAGCCGTCGTCTGCCACAATCACCTCGAAACGCTTGTCGGATTGCCGCGTCAATGCAGACAAAACGGCCAGCAGGGCGTCGCTGCGGTTGTAGGTTGTGATAACGAGGGAAACGAGGTCTGGGAGTTCCATATTGAACTAGACTACAGAGCGCAAGAGGGGCTCAAAGCCTGCAAGATTCACCAAATACTACCATTCCACTACCCTGCACAATGGGCAAACTCTCGGTCTATGTCATTGCCTATAACGAGGCAGAAAAAGTGGCCGCCACCGTCAACAGCGTGCAATGGGCAGACGAAATAGTGGTGGTCGATTCGCACAGCACAGACAAGACAGCCGAAATCGCCACATCACTCGGCGCCCGTGTGGTTCAGGTTGAGTTCAAGGGTTTTGGCGATTTGCGAAATCAGGCCCTCGCCGCCTGCAGCCACGAGTGGATCTTCAGCCTCGATGCCGATGAACGTTGCACGCCGGAAGCTGCGAAGGAAATCCAGGCCATTGTGGCGTCTGGCGCATCAGCCAACGCCCCCTTCGACGCGTATTGGGTGCCGCGCCGCAATTTCTTCATGGGCCGCTGGATCAGGTATTCCGGCTGGTACCCCAATTACCGGCAGCCTCAGTTGTTCCGCAAAGGCGCCATGCACTACGACCTGAAGGAAGTGCATGAAAATTTCATCCAGACCTCGCCAAAACCCATCGGTTTCCTGACCAGCGCCATTTGGCAATTCCCTTTCAAGAACATGAGTGAAGTCATGCACAAGGCCAATCGCTATTCCTCGCTCGGCGCGGAACGACTGGCAGGCCGCAAGCTAACCATGGGCAGTGCGCTGGTTCATGGCCTTTGGTCTTTTGTCAAACATTACGTGTTCAAACGCGGTTTTCTCGACGGCTGGCCGGGCTTTGTCATCGCCCTGGGCAATTTCGAAGGCACGTTTTACCGCTATGTCAAAGCGATTGAGAAGCAAAAAGGCGCGACGTGGCAGCCGCCGGCCGCGCTGGAGCTGTCGCGTCCAGACATTTGACTGCGTTCGACGTTCCACCGCCGGCACTTTCTCACCCCGGACAGCGTCTGCGGCTGGGGCTGGTTTGCCTGATGGCATTGGCGGCCAGTTTGCCCATCGCCATCATCAGCTTGGGCAAACTGCTCCTTTTTGTTTTTGCGTTGGGGTTTTTTGCCATTGCAGCCCTTCGCGGCAAGGCGGACTTTGGCGTTGCAGCGCTGCGCTTGCTCAGAAGCCCATTTGTGGTGCTGCTGGCGATGGCCCTGTTTGGCCTGAGCCTCGCCTGGACCGAGGCAGACGCCAATACCGCCCTGCTGGCGCTGGTCAAACACGGCAAACTGTTGGTGATCGTGCTGCTGGCCAGCCTGATTCGCACACCCGGCGAAGCAAAGGTGGCCTTTTTCGCGTTTGCGCTGGGACAATTTGGATTGCTGGCCCTGTCTTGGCTGCTGGCGGCCGGTTTGCCCGTGCCTTGGCTGCGCACGTCGGTGGGCGGCGTTGTGTTTTCCAGTTACCTGGATCAAGGCATTATTTTTGCCTCCAGCGCTGCCGTTTTTTGGCATTTGCAGGCACTGGCGTTGCCCCGGCCCTTGTTGCCGCGCTGGCTCGCAACCGCATTTGTGGTTGGCGCGCTGGTCAGCGTTTTTCTGGTCCTTATTGGGCGCACGGCGTTTGTCGTCGCCGCGGCCTTGTTGGGCCTGGCCATGGTGTGGGCACTGCCAGCCCGTCTGCGCCTGACCGCCTTTGTGGGTGCGCCTCTGCTGGTGATGGGAGTGCTGTATTTGAGCTGGTCGCACTTGCCCAGCAGGGTCAGCATGATCGCCGTGGAAGCGCAAAAATTCTCTGAAAAGGCCGACGTGAGCACTTCTTCGGGCTGGCGCCTCAATGCCTGGCAGCGCTCGGTGCAGGCCATCGGCGAAGAGCCTCTCCTGGGCCACGGAGTGGGTGGCTGGACCAGCACCGTCAAACGCCTGCAAGGCCCCAACGGAACCGAGGTGTTTGGCGCGGGCCTGCTGAGCAACCCTCACCAGGAGTATTTGTTGTGGGGGGTCGAACTGGGCGTTGGCGGCCTGTTGTTGCTGCTGCTCCTGCATTGGAGTCTGGCGCGCGACTTTTCCAGATTTCCGCAACCCCTGTACCGCGCCGGCGTGTCTGTGGTGGTCGCAATGGCGATCGCTTGCCTGTTCAATTCAAGCCTGTACGACGGCCTCATCGGCGACTATTTCTGTATTGTTTTGGGTTTGTTGCTGGGTCTCGGTTTGGCGCTGCGCAATGAATCTCCCGCCATGGGCCATCCCGCCACATCATGAACGAAACACCATTGCCTGACCGGGCTGACCCGGTTGTCCCGGCAAAACCGGGTTTGACGCTCATGCAGCGCATCCAGCGGCTGCGCCCCTACTTTGGCGGCGTGGGCCGGATCTGGGCCCTGGTTGCCGGCGGCGCCATCGTGGGTGCCGCGACAGAGCCGATGATCCCGGCGCTTCTCAAGCCGCTGCTTGACCAGGGCTTCCAGCAAGGCAGCCTGGCCATCTGGACGGTACCGGTTGCGCTTCTGGCCCTATTTGGCGTGCGCAGTCTGGCCGGGTATATCGCCCAGGTCGGCCTGACCAAGATCACCAACCACGGCCTCTTGAACCTTCGCAAGGCCATGTTCCGCAAAATCCTGGCCTCTCACCTGCGACTCTTTACCGAGCAAAGCTCCAGCGCGCTCTCCAACACGCT
>JANMMR010000162.1:0-13056 GCA_031373455.1 Rhodoferax sp. | reverse complement strand
AAGGTGGAAGTCAAGGGCATCTCGGTCGTCAACACCAAAGGCAAGGCCAAGCGTTTCGGCAAGTCCAATGGCCGCCGCGACAACGTTCGCAAGGCTTATGTGACGCTGAAACCAGGTCAAGAGCTCAACCTCGGCGGGGAGGCTGCCTAAAAGGGCGGAAAGATCATGGCTGTCATCAAAATGAAACCAACTTCACCAGGCCGTCGTGGCGTGGTGAAGATCTCGCGTGACCACCTGTACAAGGGTGAGCCGTTTGCACCGCTGCTGGAGCCGCAATTCCAGCACGCCGGCCGCAACAACAACGGTCACATCACCACCCGCCACAAGGGCGGCGGTCACAAGCACCACTACCGCGTGGTCGATTTTGTGCGCAACAAAGACGCCATCCCGGCGAAAGTGGAACGCATCGAGTACGACCCTAACCGTTCGGCCCACATCGCTTTGGTGTGTTACGCCGACGGCGAGCGCACCTACATCATCGCCCCGCGCGGCCTTGAAGTTGGCGCCACCATCCTGAACGGTGCAGAAGCGCCGATCCGCGTTGGCAACACGCTGCCGATCCGCAACATCCCGGTGGGTTCGATCATCCATTGCATCGAGCTGCAAGTTGGCCGTGGCGCGCAGGTGGTCCGTTCCGCTGGCGCTTCGGCGACCCTGCTGGCGCGCGAAGGTACCTACGCCCAAGTGCGCATGCGCTCGGGTGAAGTGCGCAAGATCCACATTGACTGCCGCGCCACCATTGGCCAGGTGGCCAATGAAGAGCACAGCCTGCGCCGTTTGGGCAAGGCCGGTGTGAAGCGCTGGATGGGCATCCGCCCGACCGTTCGCGGTGTGGTGATGAACCCGGTGGACCACCCGCACGGCGGTGGCGAGGGCAAAACCGGCGAAGGCCGCCACCCAGTCGACCCATGGGGCAATTTGACCAAGGGTTACCGTACCCGCAACAACAAGCGCACGCAGGTCATGATCGTGTCGCGTCGCAAGAAGTAAGGGGAGCGTTAAATGACTCGTTCACTCAAAAAAGGTCCATTTGTTGACCATCACCTGGTGGCCAAGGCCGACAAGGCGGTCACCAACAAAGACAAAAAACCGATCAAGACCTGGTCGCGCCGCTCCATGATCCTGCCCGAGTTCATCGGCCTGACCATCGCCGTGCACAACGGCAAGCAGCACGTGCCGGTCTACATCACCGACCAGATGGTGGGCCACAAGCTGGGCGAATTCGCCCTGACGCGCACCTTCAAGGGTCACCCGGCTGACAAAAAAGTCGTGAAGAAGTAAGGGATAGACCATGGAAACCAAAGCAAGCCTTCGTGGCGTTCGCCTCTCGGTCGACAAAGGCCGTCTGGTCGCTGACCTGATTCGCGGCAAGAAAGTCGACCAGGCCCTGAACATTTTGCAGTTCACGCAGAAAAAAGCTGCCGTGATCGTCAAGAAGGTTCTGGAGTCGGCCATCGCCAACGCTGAACACAATGACGGCGCCGACATCGACGAACTGAAGGTGAAAACCATCTACGTCGAGCAAGGTGCATCACTGCGCCGCTTCACGGCCCGCGCCAAAGGCCGCGGCAACCAGATCCGCAAACCGACCTGCCACGTTTACGTGACAGTGGGCAACTGACAGAGGCACGGAAGAATATGGGACAAAAAATCCACCCAACCGGTTTCCGCCTGTCGGTCAGCCGCAACTGGTCTTCACGCTGGTACGCCAACGACAAAGACTTCGCCGGCATGCTGGCCGAAGACATCAAGGTCCGTGAATACCTGAAGAAAAAGCTCAAAGCCGCTTCGGTCTCGCGCATCCTGATCGAGCGCCCCGCCAAAAACGCCCGCATCACGATTTACTCGGCCCGGCCGGGTGTGGTGATCGGCAAAAAAGGCGAAGACATCGAGAACTTGAAGCGCGACCTGGGCAAACAGCTTGGTGTGCCAGTGGCAGTGAACATCGAAGAAGTCAGGAAGCCTGAAATCGATGCGAAATTGATCGCTGACAGCATCACGCAGCAGCTAGAGAAACGCATCATGTTCCGCCGCGCCATGAAACGCGCCATGCAGAACGCCATGCGTCTGGGTGCCCTGGGCATCAAGATCATGTCTTCAGGCCGCTTGAACGGCATTGAAATCGCCCGTTGCGAGTGGTACCGCGAAGGCCGCGTGCCACTCCACACCCTGCGTGCAGACATTGACTACGGCACGTCCGAAGCCAAAACCACTTATGGTGTGATTGGCGTCAAGGTCTGGGTCTACAAAGGCGATACGCTGGGTCGCAACGACTTGCCAGCCGCTGTGGAGACACGCACCGAAGAAGAGCGCCGCCCACGTGGCCCGCGTCGTGACGACCGCGGTGACCGTGGCGCACCACGCCCTGCAGGTGACCGACCTGCTGCTCCACGCGCTGCCCGCAAATTGCCGGTCGCTGCAGGCGCTGGTAACGTTGCCCCCGCTGATGGCAGCGACAAACCCGCTGAAGCAGGAGTCTCTGCCGACGCACCTAAAACCACCGTTAAGCGCGTCCGCAAAGCCGCCGCGCCAGCCACTGGAAGCAGCACAAGTGCTGCGGGATCGAGTCCAGCGGCTGACGGAAAAGGAGAATAATTTATGTTGCAACCCGCGCGTCGAAAGTACCGCAAAGAGCAAAAAGGCCGCAACACCGGCATCGCCACCCGGGGCAGCTCGGTGGCGTTTGGTGATTTCGGTCTGAAATGCACCGACCGTGGCCGCCTGACGGCCCGCCAGATCGAAGCCGCACGCCGTGCGATTTCACGCCACGTCAAACGCGGCGGCCGCATCTGGATCCGCGTGTTTCCGGACAAGCCAATTTCGCAAAAACCTGCCGAGGTCCGCAAGGGCAACGGCAAGGGTAACCCTGAGTATTACGTGGCTGAAATCCAGCCCGGCAAGATCGTGTTTGAGATTGTTGGCGTTCCTGAAGAGCTGGCGCGCGAGGCATTCCGTTTGGCTGCGGCCAAGCTGCCACTGCGCACCACCTTCGTTGCCCGCATGATCGGTCAATAGAGGCCAGTAAGGAAAATAACCATGAAAACCTCTGAACTGCGCCAAAAAGACGTAGCTGGCCTGCAAACCGAAGTCAAGGCGCTGCAAAAAGCCCACTTCGGCCTGCGCATGCAAAAAGCCACGCAACAATTGACCAACACCGCCACGCTGCGCACGGCCCGCCGTGATATTGCCCGCGCCAAGACGATTCTTGTCGAGAAGCAATCCGCAGCCCCTGCTAAATAAGGAGCACCCATGACGGAAGCAAAAACATCCCTCAAGCGCACCTTGATCGGCAAGGTCGTCAGCGACAAACGCGCCAAAACCGTGACGGTTTTGATCGAGCGCCGCGTCAAACACGAGCTCTACGGCAAGATCGTCGGTAAATCCAGCAAGTACCACGCCCACGACGAAAAAGGCGAGTACAAGATGGGCGACATGATCGAGATCACCGAAAGCCGCCCGCTTTCCAAGACCAAAAACTGGGTGGCAACCCGTTTGGTTGAAAAGGCCATTGCAGTTTGAGCCTTTAAAAGGTTTTGACGGCAAGTCTTTGCAAAACGGCTCACAATGTGGGCCGTTTTCATTTGTTTAATACGTGTTTTTCAAGAGGAGCATTGAATGATCAAAGTAGGTGACACCCTTCCCGCAGCCACGCTGATGGAATATTCGGAAGTTGAAGGCGGCGGCTGCAGCATCGGCCCCAACGCCGTGGATGTGGCCAAGGCCACCGCCAGCAAAACCATCGCCCTGTTTGCGTTGCCAGGCGCGTTCACGCCCACCTGCTCGGCCAAACATGTTCCCGGTTACGTCGAGAAATTCGGCGAACTCAAGGCCGCCGGTGTTGATGAGATATGGTGCGTCAGCGTGAACGATGCCTTCGTCATGGGCGCCTGGGCCCGCGCCTTGGGTACCGACGGCAAAGTCCGCATGTTGGGCGACGGCAGCGCCGCCTATACCCAGGCCACCGGCCTGACGCTTGATCTGACCGCCCGCGGCATGGGTGTGCGCAGCAACCGCTACTCAATGCTCGTCAAAGACGGCAAAGTGGCCTCACTCAACGTGGAAGCACCCGGCAAATTCGAAGTCAGCGACGCCGGTACGATGCTGGCGCAGGCCAAGGCCTGATCTTTCCCGATTTTTCGGCCCATGCCGCCGCGCCGTTATTCGGTGCGGCGGCATAGTTCATTCAAGGCGCGCCATCAGGTAATGCGCGCCGGCAATGGGGTTGTGGTAGTAGGGCGGAATTTCCACAAAGCCCAGGTCCTCGTACAGGGCGCGGGCGGCTTCCATCTCATTGAGGGTGTCCAGCAACACATGGGCGTAACCGGCCAGGCGCGCCGCTTCCAGCGCAGCTTCGGCCAGCAGGCGCCCCAGGCCCAAGCGGTGAAAGGCCGGGCGCACAAACAGGCGCTTCATTTCACAGGCGTTGGGGTAGTCCACGGTGTCCAGCGGGCGCAACGCGCAGCAACCGGCAAGCGCGCCATCCATGTGGACAGTCAACAGCGTGCCGCGCGGCGGCGCGTACGGACCCGGCAAGCTGGCAAGTTCCTCGTCGAACCCCTGAAAACACAGGTCGACATCAAGTGACCGGGCGTATTCCCGCATCAAGCCCCGCAGTGCCTCAAATTCTTCGGGGTGCTGTGGCGACGAGATCAGAGGCTTCATCATGCCGGATGCGCCAATCCGGGTTTTAGGCGAAACTTCGGCATCGTTTCAATTTCCAAGTAGGAGCGCATAGAGGCGTGCCGCTTGCCAAACCAGAACTGACCAGAGATCCCATGAAAATCTTCCCTTTGCTTCATCGAGTCTATTTGCCCGTGATGGCCACGCTGGCTTTTGCTGCCCTGCTGCTGGCCCATGCCACCTCTGCCAGCGCCCAAGGCAATGCCATGAACGGGCAGTATCTGTCGAAGGCGGCCGGGTGTATCGGTTGCCACACGGTCAACAAGGCGGGTGCCACCCCGTACGCCGGTGGCCGCGCGCTGGAAACCCCATTCGGCACTTTCTACGGCCCGAATATTACGCCTGACAAGGAGACCGGCCTTGGCAGCTGGACCGATGCCGACTTCAAGCGTGCCATCCGCCAGGGCGAGCGCCGGGATGGCTCGCACTACTTCCCTGCGTTTCCGTACCCGTCTTTCACCGGCATGTCAGACACCGATATCCAGGACCTCTGGGCGTTTCTGAAAACCATACCACCCGTCAAACAGGCGAACCGCGAGCATGAACTGCGCTTTCCCTACAACCTGCGCTTTCTGGTAACCGGCTGGAAGTTGATGTTTTTCACGCCGGGCCCGGTAGCCCCGCCGGCGCAGGCGAGCGCCCCGGTGGCGCGCGGCGCCTATTTGGTAGGGGCGCTGGGCCACTGCAGCGAATGCCACACTCCGCGCAATGCCCTCGGCGGCCCCGACAAGAAGGAGCTGTTCGCCGGTGCCAAAATTCCCGAAGGCAAGGTCCCCAACCTGACCCCTACACGCCTCAAGAAGTGGAGCGACGCCGATCTCAAGGAGTATTTCCAGACCGGCATTGCACCCAATGGCGACGTGGTGGCCGAGCCCATGAGCGAAGTGGTCACCAACACCACCAGCAAGTTGACGCCCGCCGACGTGGACGCCGTGATCGCTTATTTGCGGACATTGCCACCGCGCGACGAGCCCAAATAAGGATTGGTTCGGGCCACTGCGGGGTGTGGTCGGGCTCGCGGGTTGGCAAGTCCAGCGGCTTGTCTGAGAGCGCCATTGATCAGGATAAACCCGCAAATGTGTCTCTGCGCAGAACTTTTTGATTCCACCCAAACTCCATCTCGATGGAAATCCGCCCATTCGGGTCTGTGCGAACAGTCCGATTCCGAATTAACTGATCAGGAGCCCTATGAAATCAATCGCCTCTCTCGTCTTGGCTGCAGCCGCTGTGACCCTCAGCGCCCCGGCTTCTGCCCAATTCGCCAAACCGGAAGACGCCATCAAGTACCGCCAGTCGGCGTTGACGGTGATGTCAACCCATTTTGGCCGTGTCGCCGCGATGGCCAACGGGCGCATCCCGTTCAATGCGCAAGCCGCTGCTGACAACGCGGCGATTGCCGAAACAATGTCGAAGTTGCCCTGGGCCGCTTTTGGCGAGGGCACAGACAAAGGCGCAACCACACGCGCCAAGCCCGAAATCTGGAGCGACAACGCCAAGTTCAAGACCGCCAGCGACAACATGCAGGCTGAAATGACCAAGTTTGCCGCGGTGGCAAAAGGCGGCAATATTGACGCCATCAAAGCCGCTGCCGGCGCTGTGGGTGGCTCATGCAAGGCTTGCCACGACAATTTCCGCCGTGATTGAACCCGCACGGGTTTCCGGCGTTGTCGCGGGATTCGCGGGATGTGCAAAGAGGCCCTTCGGGGCCTCTTTTTATGGGGTTTCTAAAAACAATGCGGTGTCGCGGAGTTCACTTTATTTTCGTTTATTTTAGATTATTTTAGATTTAACTGAATATAATTAACTAAAAACGATCTAATTTTAGTCTATTTTAATAGCAAACTATTCAATTTTTTCGTGACTTTATACAGAAATAAACTAACTTAAAAATTGCTAGAAAATATATTTCAAACTTGCCATTGCGCGGCTCCCATGGGCCGAACCTGCGTCAAAGCCGAGCGTCAAACCTGCGCCAACAAATTCTCGATCAGCTTGTGCAGCTCGGCAAAATCGGGCTCACCGACGTACCTTTTCACGATTTCACCGCGCTTGTTGACGATGTAGGTGGTGGGCGTGAGTTTCACATCGCCCCAGGCGCGGGCAATGGCGCCGGTGTTGTCAATCGCCACGTCAAATGGCAGTTTGCGGGTCTGGGCGTAGTTCACCACGTAACTGGGCGGGTCGTAACTCATGGCCACGGCGATGGTGTCAAAGCCCTTCGCATGGTATTTGTCGTAGGTTGCAATCACTTTGGGCATTTCCGCCACGCAAGTTGTGCAACTCGTCGCCCAAAAATTCACCAGGGTTACGCGGCCCTGGAGGTTGGCCGTGGTTTTGCTGGAACCGTCCAGCAGCACAAATTTGGATTCGGGTGCAGCACGGGAGCCGGTGTTCAGATATGCTGCAACCCCGATGGCCAAAACAGCGGCGGAGGCGGCAAGATAGAGGCTAAACCTCCTGGTTGTCCGCCTGGTTGTCAAAGTTGCCACATCACCACCTTTTTTTGAATCCGCCATTCACACCTGAAAGCCCACCCATGAAGCGTAGAGATTTTAATTCCTGTTCAGTTCCCCTGCTGGCCGCCGTGATTGGCCTGGCGCATCAACAGGCGCTGGCGCTGTCGCTCTCAGACCTGACCAACGCCGATGCCTCGGCGGGGCTCAAGGCGGCGCTCCAAAAAGGTGCCACTGCGGCGGTGGAGTCGCTGGGCAAGGCCGACGGTTTTCTGGGCAACGCCCTGGTGCGCATTCCTCTGCCCGGTTTTCTGGAACAGGCCGCCGGCTTGTTGCGCACGCTGGGCCAGGGCGCGCGCATCGACGAACTGGTGACCTCCATGAACCGCGCGGCCGAAGCGGCGGTGCCCCAGGCCAAAGACCTGCTCGTCAATGCCGTCAAAGGCATGAGCGTGCAGGACGCTAAAAAAATTCTGGGCGGCGGCGACACCTCGGTGACGGCATTTTTCGCTGAAAAAACGCGCACCCCTCTGGAAGGCAAGTTCCTGCCGGTTGTGACCAAAGCCACCGAGAAGGTCGGCCTGGCCTCACAGTACAACGACATCGCCGGTAAAGCCGCCGGCATGGGCCTGATGAAAAAGGAAGACGCCAACATCCAGCAGTATGTGACCGGAAAATCGCTCGACGGCCTGTACGTGATGATCGGCGAGGAGGAGAAAAAAATCCGCCAGGACCCGGTGGGCACTGGCAGCAACATCCTGAAGAAAGTCTTCGGCGCGATCAAATAACCGCTGCGGGCGGTACATGCCCAAGGCGCAGCTGGTTCCGGGTGTCTCGAACTGCGTAACGCGTGACGGGGATAATGACTTCATGCCCCGTTCGCCCCTCGCCACTTCCTGCACATGGGCGTGGGCCGGCACAGTCCTGTTGGCGGCCTGCAACCCGAGCCTGAATTGGCGCGAGGTTCAGCAGAAAGACCACGCGCTCCTGGCGCTGATGCCTTGCAAGGCGGTTGCCTCCAGCCGCCAGGTCAATCTGGGCGGCCACACCGTCGACATGAACCTGAACAGCTGCACCGCTGCCGACGCAACGTTTGTGGTCGGCACGGCCACCGTCCAGCCCGCCGACGCCGCCGTGGCGCTGGACCACTGGAAACAGGCCGTGCTGGCCAATATTTTCGCTTCAGGGCAAACGCCAGTGGCCAGTGCCGGGCCTATCTCCGTCTCCGGGATGCCAGCCCTGCAAACGCTGCTGACCAGCCATGGCAAACGCCCTGACGGCAGCGCCGTCCAGATCAGTGCCTTGTGGTTTGCGCAGGGGGGGAAACTGTTTCACGCGGCGATCTACGCCAATACTGTGAGCCCAGACATGAGCGAGCCGTTTTTCAACGGTCTGAAACTGCCATGACGTCGCTGATGAACGCCACGCCCGCCAAGCCTCCCGAGGTGATGGAGCGGCAAGTTGAGGCCCTGAACGTGGCACAGCCGCACACGGCACTTTTGACGCGCCAGCGTGCCATCGTGGTGTTTTGCGCGTTCGCATTCGCCTACTTCTTTTCCGCGCTGATCCGCTCCATCACGGCCACGTTGTCACCCACACTCACGCAGGAGTTTGCGCTGAATGCCCGCGACCTGGGTTTGCTCGCCGGTGGTTATTTCCTCGGCTTTTCCGCCACCCAGTTGCCGCTGGGCGCCTGGCTGGACCGCTACGGCCCGAAAAAAGTGCTGATGTGTTTCCTGACAGTGGCGGTAGCCGGTTGTATTGCATTTTCAATGGCCCGCGGCTTCGGCTCTTTGCTGGCCGCCCGGGTTTTGTGTGGCGTGGGTGTCAGCGCGTGCCTGATGGCACCGCTCACCGGTTACCGCAAATGGTTTGACGCCAGCAGCCAGTTGCGCGCGAATTCCTGGATGCTGATGAGCGGCTCCCTGGGCATGGTTGCCTCCACACTCCCGGTGCAATGGCTGGCACCGGTATATGGTTGGCGCCCTTTGTTCCTCGGGCTGGCGGCGTTGGTGGTGTTGGCGATTGCGCTGGTTGGCTGGCTGGCGCCGGGCTGGAGCCATTCGGTACAGCCTAATCTGAATCAAGAACCGAATTTGGCGCGCACGAGCGCGGCGCCGTCCAGTTATGCCGAGGTCTGGCGCCACCCGTATTTCCGCCGGATGGTCCCGATTGGTTTCTTTTGTTATGGCGGGCTGCTGGCCATGCAGACCTTGTGGGTGGTTCCCTGGATGACCCGCGTCGCCGGTTACACGCCGATGCAGGCTGCCACCGGTTTTTTCTGGATCAACCTTTGTATGTTGGCCACTTTCTGGGCCTGGGGTCTGGTCAGTCCCTGGCTGGCCCGGCGCGGGCTCAAGGCTGACGAGTTGATCACCCGCGGCTTGCCATCGAGCTTCGTCGTGCTGGCCATCTTGATCGGCTTTGGCAGCGCCATTGGACCGTGGTCAGAGGCGGCCCTGGCTTTGTACTGCATGGCCTGCAGTTTTGTATCGCTCTCGCAACCGGCAGTCGGCATGGCGTTTCCCCAGGCACTGGCCGGGCGCGCCTTGTCGGCCTACAACCTGGTTTTGTTTGTCGGCATATTTACCGTGCAGTGGGGCATTGGGCTCATGATTGACGGGTTCAGGGCCATGGGCATGAGCGAGACCGATGCCTTCAGGAGCGCTTTTGCCGTGTTCCTGCTGTGTTGCGTGGCTTCCTATGTGCATTTCGTTGCAGTCAAAAGAGATAATCAGGCCGCAACTTCCCATGAATAACGGCTTTGTCATCGTCGCCCATGCACCGTTGGCCAGTGCCCTGCGGGCCGGCGTTTTGCATGTGTTTTCCGAACACGAGGGGCAAATTGCGGCGGTTGACGTCTTGGCCCATTCGCCGCCCGCTGATACCAAAGACGCCATTGCCAGGGCCATCGCCGCTTTGGCGCGCCCCAACACCCTGTTGCTGACCGACATCGTCGGCGCCACGCCCTATTCCCTTGCCCGCGAGTTCAGCAACGGAGGCAGTGTGCAGCTCATTGCTGGCGTCAATTTGCCGATGTTGATGCGTGTCATGACCTACCGCGGTGAGCCGCTGGATTCGCTCGTCCAGCGCGCTTTGCAAGGCGGCGTCAATGGCATCGAGCTGGTTGCGCCCCTCTTGCCACCTGCCCTGTCGAATAAAAACACTGCGCAAAAGGCGCGCGCCTGAACATGATTAAAAACACAGTCACCATCAGCAACAAACTGGGATTGCACGCCCGGGCTTCGGCCAAACTCACCAAGCTGGCCGGCAGTTTCCCTTGCGAGGTTTGGCTCTCGCGCGGCGAGCGGCGCGTGAATGCAAAAAGCATCATGGGGGTGATGATGTTGGCGGCTGGCATTGGCAGCACGATTGAAGTCGAGACCAACGGCGAACGTGAGCATGAAGCGAACGCCGATCTGCTGGCCCTCATCAATGACAAATTCGGGGAGGGAGAGTGAAGATATGCCTTCCAGGCTCCAGCACTTTGCGGCTTCACTGCCCCCAATAGGAGCCTGATTTGACCTTTTCAATTCATGGCCTGGCAGTCGCGCGTGGCATCGCCATCGGGCGGGCGGTGTTGGTGGCTTCGAGCCGGGTTGACGTGGCGCACTATTTTGTCGGACCTTCGGAGATTGAGGCTGAGATCGACCGGGTGCGTGTTGGCCGAAACCACGTGGTCGACGAGATCCACCGTTTGCAAAAGACCATCGCCCAGATGGGTCCAAAAGAGGCGCCCCACGAACTGGCGGCCTTGCTGGATGTGCACTTGATGCTGTTGCAGGACGAAGAGCTGATCGCCGGCGTCAAACACTGGATCACCGACCGGCTTTACAACGCTGAGTGGGCGCTGACTTCCCAGTTTGAGGTTATTGCACGACAGTTTGACGAGATGGAAGACGAATACCTGCGGGAACGCAAGGCCGATCTCGAGCAAATCACCGAGCGTGTTTTGCGCGCCATGAAGGGCGACACTTCAGCGCTTGCGCGGGCTGCGGTGGCGGCCGGTGCGGCTCAGGCTGCTGGTGGCCGACGCGCGCCCCGCAAGGCGCTGCAGCAGGACTTGCTGCTGGAAGACACCGTGGATGTGCCGCTGATTCTGGTGGCGCACGATCTGTCGCCAGCGGACATGTTGCAGTTCAAGCAAAGCGTGTTTGCTGGCTTCATCACCGACGTGGGCGGGCGCGCTTCACACACGGCGATTGTTGCGCGCAGCATGGATATTCCCGCCGTGGTGGGTGCGCGACAAGCCAGCCAACTGGTGCGCCAGGACGATTGGGTCATCATCGACGGTGATGCGGGGGTGGTGATCGTTGACCCGTCTTCGATCATTCTGGCCGAATACGGCTTCAAACAACGCCAGCTCGAGCTGGACCGGGGCCGGCTGGGCCGCCTGCGCCATACGCCGGCCGTGACGCTGGATGGCCAAAAAATCGAGCTGCTCGCCAACATTGAAATGCCCGAGGACGCGCCGGGCGCAGTGGACGCCGGCGCTGTGGGTGTGGGCTTGTTCCGCAGCGAGTTTTTGTTCATGGGCCGCAATGGCGACTTGCCCGACGAGGAAGAACAGTACCTGGCCTATTGCCGCGCCCTCGAAGGCATGCGGGGCCTGCCGGTCACGATTCGCACCGTCGACATCGGCGCCGACAAACCACTGGTGAAACCGGGCGACAAGACCTACCACGACAACGCCCATTTGAACCCTGCGCTGGGCCTGCGTGCGATCCGCTGGAGCCTGGCCGATCCCGCCATGTTTTTGACCCAATTGAGGGCGATCCTGCGCGCCGCAGCGCACGGGAAAGTGAACTTGCTGATCCCCATGCTCGCGCACGCCACCGAAATTCGGCAAACCATTGCACTCCTTGACCAGGCCCGTGCCCAGCTTGACGCACGGGCTGCTGTTTACGGGCCGGTGCAATTGGGCGCCATGATCGAAATTCCGGCGGCAGCGTTGACGCTCAAGCTGTTCCTGAAATACTTCGATTTCCTGTCGATTGGCACCAATGACCTGATCCAGTACACGTTGGCCATCGATCGGGCCGACGAATCAGTGGCCCATCTGTACGACCCCATGCACCCGGCCGTCTTGCGGCTGGTCTCCGAGACCATTGCCGAATGCCGGCGCCAGGGTAAATGCGTCAGCGTATGTGGCGAAATGGCCGGTGACACCAGCATGACGCGCTTGTTGCTGGGTTTGGGACTGCGCAGTTTTTCCATGCACCCGGCGCAGATTCTGGCCGTCAAACAAGAGGTGTTGCGGGCCGATACGTCCAAGTTGTCCGATTGGGCCACCCGCGTCGTGGAAGACGAAGAACCCGCCGCCTCCACAGGCAGCGCCTGAATCCAGACGCCCTTCGCGGGCCCCAACGCTGAAAACAAAAATGCGGCCTGGGTTTGCACCCAGGCCGCATTCTTGAGTCTGCGCGAGCTGTGGCTCTGGCAATTACTGCAACTTGATTTCCACGTCCACGCCGGCGGGCAGGTCGAGTTTCATCAGGGCGTCAACGGTTTTGTCCGTCGGATCGACGATGTCCATCAGGCGCTGGTGCGTGCGGATTTCGAACTGGTCGCGGCTGGTCTTGTTGACGTGTGGCGAACGAAGAATGTCAAAACGCTTCATGCGGGTCGGCAACGGCACGGGGCCTTTGACGATGGCGCCGGTGCGCTTGGCGGTGTCAACGATCTCGGCAGCGGACTGGTCGATCAGTTTGTAATCAAACGCCTTCAGGCGAATGCGGATTTTTTGTTTGGTGGTGGCCATAGTTTGCTCCCGATGGCTTACGCCAAAATCTTCGCCACGACACCCGAACCGACCGTCTTGCCACCTTCACGGATGGCGAAGCGCAGGCCCTCCTCCATGGCGATGGGGTTGATCAGCTTGACCGTGATGGACACGTTGTCACCCGGCATCACCATCTCTTTG